>CAZRDA010000183.1:0-4151 GCA_964598715.1 uncultured bacterium
GGATGGAGCGACGAGGGACGGGAGAGACCGCAAGCCTCGTCGGTCGAAGTGTTGGGCTCGCGGCGTTGTTCGTTCTCTCCTGGCAGGTTCTTGCTCGCGGTGTGAGTTTTTCCTCTGCAGGACCCGTCCTGGGTATTCTGGATGGCGCGAACTTCATCTTCCACGAAGCCGGGCACGTACTTTTTGCAGTATTTGGCGAGTTCCTGGGAGTCCTGGGTGGTTCCTTGACACAAGTGGCGATCCCGGTGGTATGTACGGGCTACTTCGTGCGGCGGCACCAACTCGCCGCGGTCGCCGTGGCGTTGTTTTGGACCGGGGAGAGCATCACCAATGTGGCGATCTACATCGCCGATGCCCGTGTGATGGCGCTGCCACTGCACGGTGGCGACGACGTGATCCACGATTGGAATTATCTCCTCGGGCGGCTCAACCTGGTCAACCACGCCGAGAGCCTCGGAAAGCTTGCCTTCGCGGTGGGAGTGACCGCAATCCTTTCTGCCCTGGCCCTGCTGGCTCTTGACCTTGTCGGCAGGTGGAATCGGCCTGCTGGGTCAGAAGGGGCGATTGATCAGCACGTCCATGGGAAAGTCCAGTAGGCTCCGCCCATTGGGTCGGTGGGACCTTCCTTCTGCTCTCAAGCAGGCACGGCCAAGTCGTGCAGTGCAGGTCGGACTAACCGGTCGCGGCAGAGGCCCGCGGAGAGCGACAGCTTGGCTGCCTGCCGCGGGTCTCGACCGTGAGCGCGCCCGGGAAATCCGGATCGCCCGTCGCGTGGATCACCAGTCGAACTCGGGGTGGAAGGCTCCGCGACAGCCGCGCGATCGCATCCCAGATCTCCTCACGCGAGCAGGCCAGTGCATTCACCTTCACCACGCTCCTTCGTGAGAACACGGCGCAACGGACCTCAGCGGCGATGCGGCCGCGAAAATTGGGGGAGGCGAACTGCTTGAGAACTCTGCCGAGCATCGCCGATTCGCGACGATCGCGCCGGTTCAGGAGCCCGAGCAGCCCGACCACCGGGCCGTAGGTCATGGCGATCATCACGAGCAGTCCACCGAGTTGCATCAGCCCGAGCATCGGCACCACCTCCCCTGGAACCACCCCTGGGCGGCTCGCTGCCCGGCGGGGAAGGAGAACTGCCGCATGGTCATCGGTGCGCCGGCGAGCGCGTGCCAGTGCCCTCACCCGGACCTGCCCGGTTCACCGGTGCGGTCAAGAGTCTGCCCGAGCATCCAGTGGCCGATCCTGACCAGGACGAGCCCTAGATGGACCCGGACCGGCCGGCGCTGCGGCCTGCGGCCCTTCTCCGGTCGCTGTCCCTCGCGGCCAGCACCCCGAGCCGCTGCCGGAGCATCTCGATCCCCGACCGATCGAGCCTCCGGTCATCCACGATGATCTGGGTCCCCTGAGCGGCCAGACTCCGGATCTTCTCTGCTGCCAGGCTTGAGCAGACCACGACCGATGCCTCCTTGACCATCCGCCGCAGGCTCTCCGTTTCCTCGCCGCAGCCTGGGATGAGCCGAAGGTGCGTCAGCCCGGCGTTCTGGATGGAGAGCTTGACATTCTCCGTCCCCGCCCACGAGTTGCACGCCACCCCCACCCGGGTCCCCTTCGGCAGCGCCGTCAGCTGCATGAGGGTCTCCAGACTGGCTTCGGCCAGCAGGGCGACGACTTCCATCCCGGTGTCGGCCAGTAGCCGCTGGATTTCGTGCGCGTGGAAGAAGGTGGTGACGACCAGCGCATACCTCCGGAGGGAGCGGGGGGCCCTCCGGACCATCCGCTTCAAATCCTCGATGAGCAGAGAGTCGAGGCGGAGGGGGAGGGCCTCCCGCAGTTCCGCGCTGAAGCGCGTGAGTTGCGGCCGGTTGCACTCCACGAACAGTGCCGGCACCTTGCGCACCCGACTCGGCGTCGGCGCGCTCTGGGCCCGGGCGTACAGGGCCGCGGCGAACTCCGGCGCGCTGAACCCCAGGTGCTGCGCCTTCTCCATCGCCTCCTCCACCACCGTCAGCAGGACTCGCATCTTCCCGCTCCTTGCCCCTGCCTCCGCCTTCGGCCGGGACACGAATGTCCCCCGCCCGGGCTCGCAGGACAGGTGCGCCTCCCGCTCGAGCTCGGCGAAGACCTTGGCCACCGTATTCCGGTTGATGCGCAGGAACCCCGCCAGCTGCCGCACCGTGGGGAGCTGGGTCCCCGGCGCCAGTTGCCCCGCCTGGATCAGGTGCGCGAGTTGCGCCTTCAACTGGACGTGAATGGGGAGCGGGCTCTTGCGATTCAGGGTGAGGTCCATGGGTTAGTCCTCTTGTCATAGGACAATAGGACATTGGCCTGATCGTGTCAAGGACAAAGTTTTCCCGGAGCCTGCCCCGGTCCTGGCCGGCCTTGAGCCTTGACAAGCGGTGAGATTGCCTGGCATCGTAGGTCCTGCGCGCACGGGAGCGGGAGGCAACGCGTCCTGCTGGGGAGAGGCGGTGCGACGAGGGAGAGCCGGCCGAGGCCGGGGGGCAGGGGTAGTGACCGGCCTGCTGCTGCTGACCGCGGCCTTGGTGGGCGCTGATCCTCAGAAGCCGCCCGAGGCAGTCCCCGGCAAAGCGCCGCCGACCACGCCTCCCGCGGCCAAGCCTCTCCCCCGCGACGCCACCGAGAAGGCGCAGGCCCACTACGAGTTGGGCGTCTTGTACCACGAGCGCCTCTTCGAGCACCTGGACAAAGCGATCGAGGAGTACCAGGCTGCGCTCAAACTCAAGCCCGACCACGCCGAGGCCCACTATCATCTGGGCCTTGCCTACCATACCAAGGCGAAGCTGACCACGGAGGACAAGGCGCTCTACCGGAAGGCGCTGGAGGAGTACCGGCTCTACCTGAAGCACAACCCGAAGGGGGAGTTGGCCAAGAGCGCCCAGACCAACATCAAGGCCTTGGAGACCCGCCTCCGTTAGCGCTTCCTCACTCGCGCCCTCGAACCATGCCCGCGCCCGCCCCGCCCGACGCCGCGACCCACGCCGCTGCCATCCGGCGGATGTTCGCGGCCATTGCACCGCGCTACGATCTCCTCAACCGCCTGCTCTCCTTCCGCCGCGATGTGGCGTGGCGGCGAGCGGCAGCCGCCGAGGCAGCGCTTCCCCCCTACGGTGCGGCCCTGGACCTCTGTACGGGCACGGCGGATCTGGCGCTGGAGGTGGCCTGCCAGTACCCGGGCGCGCGGACGATCGTGGGGCTGGACGCGTGCGAGCCGATGCTGCTTCTCGGCTGGCGGAAAGTGGCGGGGCGGGAGCCCCGGGTGCGCCTTGCGGCCGGGGCAGCGGAGGCTCTCCCCTTTGGGGCCGGGACGTTCGACGCGGTCCTGGTCGCCTTCGGGATCCGCAACGTGACCGATCGGCCCGCTGCCCTATCCGAGATGTGCCGGGTCCTCCGCCCCGGCGGGCGCGCGGTCGTCCTCGAGTTCTTCCAGCCCCGGGGGACACTCTTCGCCGCCCTGTACCGGTTCTACAGCCAGGCGCTCCTCCCGAAGATCGGGGGCTGGCTCTCGGGCCATACCGAGGCCTACGCCTACCTCCCGGCCTCGGTTGAGGCCTTCCCCGAGCCGGCCGCGTTCGCCGAGGCGTTGCGGGCGGCGGGGTTCGGCGCGGTCCGCTGGCGGGCGCTGACCGGTGGGATCGTCTGCATCCATGTGGGCGTGCGGGGATAATCGCCGATGAGCACGGGCCTCCTGGCGCGCATCAGTCTTTTCCTCGAGATGATCCGGTTCTCCCATACCGTGTTCGCCCTCCCCTTCGCACTGATGGGGGCGATCCTCGCGGCGCGCGGGGTTCCGGACGGGCGCACCCTCTTCTGGGTTCTTGTGGCCATGGTCGGGGCCCGGAGCGGCGCCATGGGGATGAACCGGTACGCCGACCGGGACCTCGATGCACTCAACCCCCGGACCAGGGAGCGCGCCCTTCCCCGAGGGCTCATTCGACCCGGACAAGTCCTGCTCCTGGTCGCCATCTCTTTCGGCCTGCTCCTTCTCGCCGCCTACAATCTCAACCCCCTCTGTTTGGCGCTGGCACCGCTCGCCATCGTCATGTTGGCCGGCTACTCCTATACCAAGCGGTTCACCAGCCTCTCCCATCTGATCCTGGGCCTCTGCCTGGCGTTCGCGCCCATCGGCG
>CAZRDA010000184.1:0-4066 GCA_964598715.1 uncultured bacterium
CGGGAGCGAGGAGGGCGAGGAGGCAGCAGCAAAGGAGGACTGTGGCGACGTGGAGCCGCACCCGCCTGCGCCTTCTCCGAAGGGGGCATCCCAGACGCGGGCCGGGCCGCCCGGGTCCCCCCGGCGTGCCGCGCGACGGCCCGGGGCACACCGCGACCTAGACTATAGCCAATGGGGGTGAAGTTCGCAAGGAAAGGGATTACAGGGCCGCGGGGGAGACGGGCTCGGGCGTGAGGAAGGGGACCTCCCAGGCCGGCTCGGGGGCCGTCGCCGCCGCCTCGGCCGCCCGGTGCTGCCGGAGGATCTCTCGGGCGAGGTGCGCGTGCAGGGCGTGGCCGGCCCCGTGGGCCGTGATCTTCGCCTTGAGCGGCCGCCCCAGGAGGAACAGGTCCCCGATGAGGTCAAGGACCTTGTGGCGGATCATCTCATCTTCGAAGCGGAGGGTCTCGTTGAGGACGCCCTCCTCGCCGATCACCACCGCGTTCTCCAGCGAGCCCCCCAGGGCCAGCCCCTGGCTCCAGAGCGCCTGGACATCCCGGAGGAAACCGAAGGTCCGGGAAGGCGCCACCTCCCGGATGAAGGTCTCCCGGTTCAGCGTGAGGACGATCCGCTGGGCCGGAAACTTCGCGTGGCCGAAGGTCATGGTGTAGTCCACCACCAGGCGGCCGGCCGGCTCGGCGGTGATCCACCGGTCGCCGGCCCGAACAGTAATCGGGCGCCGCACCCAGATCGGCTTCTTGGGGAGGAGGTAGCGGCGGATCCCGGCTGTTTTGAGGAGGCTCACGAAGGGGGCGGCGCTCCCGTCCAGGATCGGGACTTCGGGGCCGGTGAGGCGGACGCGGAGGTTATCCACGCCGAGGCCTGAGAGGGCAGCCAGGAGGTGCTCAACCGTCCTGACCTGGACGTCGCCGGCGGCGAGCGTGGTGGCGTAGTGCACATCCACCACGTGCTCCGGGCGGGCGGGGATGAGGGGGGCGCCGGGAAGGTCCACTCGCTCGAAGACGATGCCGCTTCCGGGAGGCGCGGGGAGGAGTGTGAGCCCTGCTTCCTTGCCGGTGTGGAGCCCGATGCCCGCACACCTCACAGGGCGGCAGATCGTTTTCTGGTGGCTCACAGAACCCCTCCGTCTCTCAGCGCCATCGAGCATCAGGCCGGGACCGGGAAAGCACGTCCGGGAAATTGCAAGGGGAGGGCCAGGTAGACCCGGCCCACCTTGAAGACTCTGGAATTCGAAACTTAGACTTTTCCGGCCTCACACTCGCGTCTCCCTTGTGTGGCGAGTCCGCCACGGCCGGTGTGGCCCTTTTGCAACCGCAACGCATCTGTGTGGCCAGGCAGCCACAGACTTCAACGAGCCAGAGCGCGCCGGAGGATCCTCGCGAGAACGGACTCGCAGGGAAGTCCCTCTACGGGGGAGAGGTAGGCGTCGAGGACCACCTGGGGAGGGGGCTCGGCTGGAGGAGAGGGCGGGGCCTCGGGGGGAAGGGCAACCGGGGGGAACGTCTCCACCCGGAAGAACAGGTCCTGAACGAGGGGCTCACCGAGGCGCCGGTTCAGCGCCTCGATGAGGCGGGGCTTCAGCATCGTCAACTGGTGGAGCCATACGCTGTCCGTGACCAGGACGGTCAGGCGACCGCGGGAGAGAGTGCCTGTCCGCGTCCGTTCCGCCACCTCGCGCCCGACCACCTCGGGCCAGAGCCCCTCCAGGCTCGCCGCCTTCACGGGGCGTTCGAGCCCCAGCGCCCGCAGCGTCTCGAGCACGAGAACCCGGAGGGGCATGGGGGCCCGCAGGCGGCTCATCGCCCGCTCCCCCTCGCCAAGGCCCGATCAATGGCCAGGTTCGCCAGGCGGTCCGCCTCCGCGTTGCCGCCCCGGTCCACGTGGGTGAAGCGGACCTGCTCAAAGCCCGCCAGGAGTCGCCGGGCCGCGGAATGGAGGGGGAGCAGTCCGGGGTGCTTCACTCGGTACTCCCCCGTCATCTGCCGCACGAGGAGTTCCGAGTCGGAGCGGACTTCCACCTGCCGGTACCCCCGCCGGGCGGCGCGCCTGAGGCCGAGCAAGAGCGCCTCGTACTCGGCCGCGTTGTTCGTCGCCCGCCCCAGGTAGCGGCTGGCCTCCTCGCGCCCGCCGTCGGTGTCCTCCAGGACGGCGCCGCAGCCGGCCGGCCCCGGATTCCCGCGAGAGGCCCCGTCAATCGGGAGGATGGCGGCTGCCGCGCGCCCCCCCATCTCACCCCTTCCAGTAAAGGATGCGCTGGCAGTTGGCGCAGGTCAGAAGGGCCTCCCCCCTCCGAACCTCGGTGTGGGTCTGGGGGGTGAGGGCCACGAAGCAGCCGCCACAGTTGCTATCCTTGACCGGGACCACGGCGAGGCCGCCCCGGCTTTTCAGGAGGCGGGCGTAACTCTGGAGGAGGCCAGCCTCTATCCGCCGCGCCCGGCCGGCCCGCTCCTTGGTGAAGGCCGCCACCTCTTCCTGCAGTCTGGCAAGCTCCGCTTCCTTGGCCGCCCGGAGACGGGCGAACTCCGCGTCCTGTTCCTTCAGCTCCCCCTCCCGGGCCGCCACCGTCCGGCTGGCCTCCTCGATCTGGTCGAAGAGGAGCAGGATCTCCTCCTCGAGGGCGGACCGCGTGGCCTTCAGCAACTCGATCTCCTTCAAAACGGCGCTGTACTCCTCGTTCTTTTTGATCTCCCAGAGGCGGGCTTGCTTCCCCTTGACCTGCTCCTCGACCTGCTTGAGCTCGCCCTCCTTGAGGCGGCGCGTCTTTTCGAGCCCAGTGTACCCCCCCCGGGCCGCCTCCCGAGCGTCCCGCGCGCTCTGGAGCCGGCTCTCCAATCCCCGGATCAGGGGGGGGATGGCCCGCGCAGCGGCCTCCCGGCTGGCGATCCGCTGATCCAGGTCCTGGAGGGCGATCAACTCCTCGACCTCTGGCAGGGCCACACTGACTCCGTGCCGGCCGGAGGCGGCCTCAGCCCCGCGTGCCGCGTCGGCCGCGATTCACGGCGCAATCGGTGGCGGGGAGAAGCGCGATCCTCCGAGCCGGGCCGGGCAGGATATTCGCACAACAGCGAGGGGTGGTCAACGCCGCTCGCCGGAGAACGGGCTGCCGAGCGCTTCTCCGTTGCGCCCGGGACGAGTGAGCCTGGATTCCTAGGTCCCGCCCCTTGACAGGAGAGGGGGACGAACTACATTGAAGACGAACACCCGCAAAGGACCTTCGATTCCTGGAGTTCTCCCCTTCAACGGGACCGGGCCCCCGAAGGAGGTGAGGGGGATGCAGCGCGCAAAGGCCCCTACCTGTTTCGCATGCGGCGCAATCCTCATGGGCCCTCGGAAGAACGCGTCCGGATTTCCCGTTTACTTCTGCCCAACCTGTGAAGCCGCACCGGTAGTTGCCAAGGCAGAGGGCGCAGGAGAGGTGTTGAAGGAAGCTGCCTAGGAGGACGGAGAAGGCCTAACGTTCGCCTGGGGCCCGGTCCTTTTCTCAGGATCCCGCTGACCCGGGTCGCTCCTCGGAGCGGCCCGGCTTGCCGAAGAGCCAAGACAGCGAAGAGGAAGCCCGTCCGCCCTTGACCGGAGGAGATCTTCAGCCTACCGGAGACCCCCCGTGCTTGAGCCGTAGCTCCCCCGCCTCCGCCGTTCTCCCTAGGTCGTCCCCTCTGCATCTACCACACAAGAATGCAAAGCCCGCACAGCCATGAGGCTGGCGGGCTAACTGTGCCTCTCCCCTGTGGTGGGCCCACCTGGGTTCGAACCAGGGCCTGGCCGGTTATGAGCCGGTCGCTCTACCCGTTAAGCTATGGGCCCGCCGACCGGGAGGAGGGATCAGAGCCATCGGCCTGGGCGTCCCCCTCCTCGGCCCCTGCCGACTCCTTCCCAGCCTCCACGAACGATTTGAGCTTCTTGCTGCGGGTCGGATGGCGCAGTTTGCGGAGGGCCTTCGCCTCGATCTGCCGGATCCGCTCCCGCGTGACGTCGAAGCGCTGGCCGACCTCTTCCAGGGTGTGGTCGCAGCCATCGCCGATACCGAACCGGAGGCGGAGGACCTTCTCCTCCCTCGGGGTCAGGC
>CAZRDA010000185.1:0-4059 GCA_964598715.1 uncultured bacterium
CGGGTGACGGAGCCCGGCCGCGAGTGGGGCACGCCGGCGACAGGACCCGCGGCAGTACAGTTTCGCAGGATTGGGCCGTAGTACTTGGAGCCGCACTAGGGGTCCCGGCGAGGCCACCGACAGAGCCGCGCCCCGGGCCGGCGAGTCCTAGCTCGCTGCGGCAGCCTGCGGCTCGCTCCCGCCCGGCTCGGCCTCCTGCTCTGCATTCTCGGCGGATCCTTTCGGCAGGAATCGGATCGTCTCCGCGACCACCTTCAGGCGGCTCCGCTTCTGCCCCGCCTCCGTCTCCCAGCGGTCCAGTTGGAGCCGCCCCTCCAGCAGGATCGGGCTCCCCTTCGCCAGGCGCTGGGCGCAGACCTCCGCCTGCCTCCCCCACGCCACGACGTCCACGAAGGTCGTCTGCTCCTGCCACGCGCCGTCCCCGTTGCGGTAGCGTCGGTTCACGGCGAGGCCCAGCGTGCAGACGGCGCTCCCGCTCCCGACCCGGCGTAAAGCGGGGTCCCGGGTGAGATGTCCCATCAGGATGACACGGTTGATCGGCATGGCTCCCCTCCCTGCGGTCCTTCGAGCATCCCAGGCCGCGCCATGCGATCCTCCCAAATCCCGTGCCGGCCGCGGGCCGGGCGAGCACCCGGACCGTTTGAGCGACGTACGGCTCCGAGGCGGCGCGAACTTATCGCGGCTCCCGGTGCTTCGTGTCTTCCGCCGGAGAGCGATCCCGATGGTGACGACCCGTTTCATCCCAGCACGCCTTCGCCAGACTGAAACACAGAAGCATCAGACGGCTCCGGAGGGTTTTCATCCCTCGGTTACCTTTTGCCCCACGTCATTCGGGCATCCCACTTCCCGCTAGGGAAAGGCCCGGATCTTCCCAGCGCGCTCCTGCGAGGAGGCCCGCTATCTTACGTGGCGGCCGGCTCGTCTCTCGAGGGGCCCTCCCCCCTGGCTCGCGGCGGCGCCAGTGGCACGCAAGTCGCACAGTTTCCCTTTTTAGCGATGCCAGAACCGACTGACACATTCAAGTACTGCCCCTCCTGCGGGGAGCAGGTCTTCACCTTCCCCGTCGTCCGCGGCAACGAGGTCGGCATCCACTGCTCCTCCTGCGGCCTCTCCCTCGGGCTGGAAGCGGAGTACCGGCTCCAGACCCTCCCCTGCATAGCCCTGGGCGACGACGACGATTTCTTCCGCGCCCTCCTCACGGATCTCCTGCTCAACAGACACCTCACCCAGGAGGTCCTCCCCACGTCGAGCGGGACGGAACTGCTCACCCGCCTCACCGAGCGACTGGTGGCCGACAAGGAGGTGGGCCTGGTCATCCTGGACCTGCTCATGCCCGACCTCGATGGGGGTGCTGCCGCCCGGGCGCTCCGCGCATTCGAGCGGGGCCTCAACCGGGCACGACCGGTCCCGATCCTGTACCTCTCCGCGGTCCGTTGCGACGACGAGGTGCGCCGCCTCGTGGCTCGCACCCAGCCGGCCCTCTACCTGAACAAGGGGACCGACAGCACCCCGGACCGGTTGGGCCAGCGGCTCGAGAAGATGGTGGCCTACCTCCTCTGGCAGGCCCAATCCGAGCAGGCGGGACGATCCATGCGGATCCTGACGATGGAGCGGCCATGACGAAACCCGTGAAAAGCGTCCTCCTTGTGGACAACGACCCGCTCATTCTGGAGGCGGTCGGGGAACTCCTGCGGGAGGCCGGCTATGCGGTCCAGACGGCCTCCGACGGGCTGGAGGCCCTCGAGCAGATCGCCGCGGCGCCGCCCGATGTCCTGATCCTGGACGTTGTGATGCCCAAGATTGACGGGGCGCGCCTCTGCCGCTACCTGGATGGGGATCCGAAGCTCGCCCGCACACCGACCATCATCTTCAGCAGCCTGGCCGCCCCCGACCTGCTCACCCTCCCGGGCCTCCGGGCGGAGGCGTTCGTGGCTAAGGGACCGTTGCCGCTCACGGGCCGCAACCTCCTGGAGGCGTTGGCCAGGGTGGACCAGGGGGATGGGAAGCAGCGGGTGTACGGCTACGACGGCTTCCGGCCGAGGCAGGTGGTGGCCGAGCTCCTCCACCAGAAGCATCAGCAGGACCTCCTCCTCCGATACCTCCGGGACGGCGTCCTCCTCGCCGACGGCAAAGGTCGGGTCACGGAGGCGAATCCCGCCGCCGCCGGTCTGCTCGCGGCCTCGGAGCGATCCCTCATCGGGCGTCCCCTCCATGAAGTCTTCGAGCCCACCGACCGGGAGGCGGTCCGGCGCATGGTGGAGGTCCTCGCCGGCGGGTCCGAATCGGCCGACTCTCTCACCGTGCGGCAGGGGGGCCGACGGCTCCGGGTCCAGTTCAGCGCCGTGATCACCGGGTCCGTCCTCTCGGGTCTCATCCTGATCCTGACCGACCTGACCGGCACCGGCCGCCTTCCGGGGTAGGCCCACCCGCAGTCCCGACAAACCGACCGGTCCCCTTCGGCGCGCCCATTCTGGAGCACGCGTTTCACTCCGGAACGCACCCTCGCCCCCGCCCAGGGCGGCATCAGGGATCGAGCGACGCGTTTCCCGCTGCGCGCACAAGGCCTTCCGCGCCCCTCCCCGCCCGCCTCCCCGTTGGCACCCCCCTTGCCACGCCTGCGGGCGGCGCCCGCGGGGGTGCCAAAGGAGGGAGAGATGAACCGGGGAGACGGCAAGCATTCATTCGCGAGCCGCGAGATGCATCCAGAGTGTGCTGGGGGGTGCGCCAGCCTACCGGCCCCCCCACCGGGGCGGCCGAGGTTCCTCTTCCCCCTGGAGGCAGTTCCGGGTCGGGGAGGTCTGTCCGCGGGCCGCCCCCAGGAACGGACCGTCCCCGCGGAGAACGTGACCCTCCCGGACATTCCCATCGCCGGCGGGGGCCTCTTCGTCCGGTGCCCCGATCCCTCACGGCTCGGGAGCCTGGTGAGTCTCCGCCTGCTCTCCCCGGGAGGACCGCCCCTGCACCTCGTGGGGCAGGTCGTTTGGGAAAATGCCGGGGGCCGCAACCCGTTTCCTGCCGGGATGGGGGTGCAACTCCTCGAGTGCCCACCTGAAGCGCGCGCGACGCTGCGCACGCTCCTCGAGCGACACGCAACCGCGGGAGGCCCCGGAATGGCGGAGGCCTGGTACGCGGTCCGGCCCGGACAGCCCTCCGACGCTTTGCCTTCCAGACGGTGCGTGGTATGATCCGGACTCAGGAGAATCCAGGATGGCGCTCCCGGGGAACCCGAAAGGCCTGGCGCGGGACATCGCCGAGGGCTACTTTCTCCTGACCCCACCCATCCTGCGGAAGTTTACGAATCCCGAGCTGAAGACCATCAACCAGAACCTGAACCTCGTCCTCCGCGAGACGCGCTCCGAGGCGGTTGATACGGGGAACGTCGAGACCATCCGGCACAAGAGTCTGCGGATTCAGCGCCTGAATCAGGCCCTCATGATCCTCAGCAACTACTGCAAGCATCAGCGCATCCCTCTCTAAGACTCCCCTGGTCCAAGTCTTGCAGTTCGCGGCTTTACCGCCCGTCGGATCCCCGCTTGCCAGCCGGCATCCGGGCCCGCGAGCGCTGGAGTCAGCCGATGGTGGAAGAACAGACCCCGCCCCCCCGGATCCTCCTGGTGGACGACGACCCCGAGCTCCGGGGCCGTCTCGCGGAGGCCCTCAGCCGGGCCGGATACCTGGTGTCAGAACTGGGCGATGGGGAGGCGGCCCTGGACGGGATCAAGCGCATCCGCCCGGACTGCGTCATCCTCGATATCCTGATGCCCCGCCTGGACGGGTACTGGGTCTGCCGAGCCCTCAAGGCGGATGCGGCGACCGCCACCATTCCGATCCTGCTGCTGACCGCCCTGAGTCGGCCCGAAGACCTGCTTCAGGGACTCGGGGCGGGCGCGGAGGACTTCATCCGCAAGCCCTTCGACCTGCACGAGCTGCTGGCCCGGGTCGCCGCGCAACTCAGGGTCAAGCAGCGCCACGACGCGGTCGCGAAGGAGCGCAGCGATCTGGCCGCCCTCCTGGAGGTCTCCCAGGCCGTCTCCTCCACCCTCCGGTCGCGGGAGATCT
>CAZRDA010000186.1:0-4033 GCA_964598715.1 uncultured bacterium
TCCAGGTCCCATCCGCACCCGTACGGATCTTTGGTCCGCATTCCGTCACATCCGTTACATGCTTTCCAAGCGGCCTCGTGTAGAGTCCAGAGCCGGTAGAAGCCAGCGGCCTGTTCTCCGCCCCGCAGGACCTGTAATTGCCGAACATTCTCCGGGTGGAAGGAACGGACGGCCATGCCTAAGAAATCGCGTTGCCGGCGAGTGTGCTCAATGTCCACCCCAACCGTTGCCCCACTCGCAACGACGCACACCACTCGGTCGCGGCTATGGGCCAAGCTGAAGGTGACCGGCGACGGCGTGTCCGATGCGAGGCGCGGCGCCTGGCCAGGACATTCAGTAATGCGCCAACTCGCTGGTGGACGGTCAAACAGCGTACTCAACGCGTGGCGCAACAATACGCGCCCCATCAAGAACTGCCGACGCCGCTGCGGGCGCAAGAACCTGTGATAACGTCCCAGTTCAGACTCATGCAGCAAGCGAAGTGGCTGGACCTCCCATTCTGGACCTGTACTGGCGTCGCACCGGGTCAGCCATAAGCTCGCCTCAGGAAAGACCCTAGGGGAAATCGGCGAGTTGGCCAACCCCACGTTCTCCCCCGCGAGCGCCATGTCGGCCGTCAGTGCTTTGGCATCGCACTTGGGCGGCATCGCCTTTCTGGCTCCAGCTTGAGTACCATGGAAACGTCAGTCCACCTTCTGGATCTCGGTCATGATTGCCCGGTACAAGTCATTGACCCACTTGTTGTACCTGCGATGAATCACATCCCGGTCGTCCTTGCCCTTCTCAAAGTTCAAGTTAGTGCTGTCGCGGTACCTGATGTTGAAGCGGGTCGCACTATAGAGAATGTCCACCATGGCCGTGTGCTTGCCGCGCACGACGAGCGTCCCCACCAGGTGTCCTTCCTTTTCTTCACTGATGCTCCAGTTCTGCCTCCTATTACTACCAGCACGGATAATGGCCCGTTTAACTTGTTCCGCCGTGAGGGTCTTGCCATCCGCGCGGACAATGGCTTGATTCTCGATATTCGCGATTGGCACGCTTGTGCACGCCGTCGCAGTCGTCAGCGCTACCAGCGCCAGACCCAAGAGGAACATCGCCTGGACCCGCATCATCATATCCTCCATGAGCCTTGAACTACCGCCACCGTCTGAAGATGAGCGAGGTGTTGACGCCACCAAAGGCGAAGTTGTTGGTCATAACGTACTCACACTCACGGGTCCGCGCTTCGCCGCGGATGTAATCGAGATCGGCACAGGCCGGATCAACCGAGTCCAAGTTGACAGTGGGGAAGAAGCACCCGACATTCATCATTCCTATGGTCATCCAAGCCTCCAAGGCTCCGCACGCCCCCATGGTGTGGCCCATGTAGCTCTTCAGCGAGCTGATAGGGGTGCGATTGCCGAACAATTTGGAGACCGCTACCGATTCCTCGATATCACCATGTGTGGTTGCAGTGCCGTGAGCACTGATGTAGCCGATAGCCTCCGGCGACAGGCAGGCGTCCTCGAAGGCCAATTCCATCGCGATCCGCATGGTGTTCGCGTTCGACTGTGTGACATGGATTCCGTCACTGTTGGTGCCGTACCCAACAATTTCTGCGTGAATTGTCGCCCCGCGTGCCCGGGCATGGTCGAGATCCTCCAGAATAAGGGTGCAGGCACCTTCTCCGACTACCAGACCGTCGCGGTCTCGGTCAAAGGGACGCGGCGTCGCCTCAGGCGAGGCGTTTCGCCCGCTGACGGCGAACAAGGTGTCGAAGATGGCCGCTTGCGAGGGACTGAGCTCTTCCGCCCCGCCGGCAATCATGGCAACCTGCCTGCCGAACTTGATACTCTCGTAGGCATAGCCGATGGCCTGACTTCCGGAAGTGCAGGCACTGGAGGTGGGGAGAATCCGCCCCCTGACCCCGAAGAACACGCCGATGTTGACGGCCGCGGTGTGGCTCATCATCTTGAGATAGGTGTTCGCATTGATCCCCACGGTGGTCTTCTTGACCAGCATCTGGCTGAAATCGCCTAACGCGTCAGGGGTGCCGGAGGCCGAACCATAGGAAATACCGACCCGGCCGCTCCGCACGATGGGGTCGCCGAGCAGGCCTGCCTCCTGCAGGGCGAACTCGGCCGTGCGAGTGGCCATGAGGGCAACCCGTCCCATGCTACGGGTGGCCTTGCGCGAATAGTGTGCCGGAATGGTAAACTCCTTCACCGGCGCACCCAGCTGAGTGTTCAAGCCTTCGTAGTCCCCCCACGCCGCGATACGACAGACAGCATTGCGCCCTGTCGCCAGCCGTGCTTTGACCGCTGGCCAATCATTGCCAACCGGTGAGATCCCGGCCATGCCAGTTACGGCTACCCTTCTCATATCAATCCCCCATTGACCGAAATCACCTGTCTGGTGACGTAGGCAGCATCGTCAGACATGAGGAAACTGACTACAGCAGCAACCTCTTCGGGCTTGCCCAGCCTCTGCGCAGGAATCTGCTTTATCACATCGTCCAATGCAAGACCTTCAATCATTCCTGTTTCGATCAGCCCCGGGGCGACGCAATTCACGGAAATCCCCCTTTTTGCCAACTCCATTGCCAACGCCTTACTCGCCCCGATGATGCCGGCCTTGGCCGCGCTGTAGTTCACCTGTCCCCGGTTACCCATCAACCCAGAAATGGACGCCATGGTGACGATCCGTCCAGGCCCACGCCGGCGGACCATCGGCAGCACGATAGGACTGAGCACGTTGTAAAATCCATCAAGGTTAGTACCAATCACGGCGTCCCACTCTTCACCGCTCATGCCGGGGAATACGTTATCCCGGACGATGCCAGCATTACACACGACGCCGTAATACGCGCCATGCTGCTCAATGTCCCGAGTGATGGCGTCGTGTGTCCTCTCTCGATCTGTGACGTCGAATTGGAGGATACGCACCTCACGTTCAGGAGCGGCGATTTCCTCGGCTACCCGCTCGGCGTCCTCACGCCGGATGCGGCAGTGCAGAATGATGTCGAAGCCATCCCGCGCCAACCGCAGGGCGCAAGCGCGTCCAATCCCACGACTGGACCCAGTCACCAAAACGGCCCTCCTCATGCGTCCTCTCCCCTCAGGAATGCCTCTAGGTTCGCTGGCTGGAAAACGGACACCGCGGCGGTCGCAACTTCTACCCCGTCGCAGATTATGCGACAATCGAAGACCGAGAGTCCATTGCCCGCGTTGTAATCATGCGTCACGCGCACACGCAGCCGGCTGCCCACCGCGAACAAGGACCAGCGGCTCTCGTATCGTCTGGTGCCAACGAGTAAACCAATCTTCACGGGCTTGTCGCACATTCGGGCGCGGAGGCCCGAATACGCGGCGATAGTCTGGGCCATGTACTCGATGCCCGTCCAGGCGCCCGTCCCCGTACCGTCGCCCAATGGACCGCCTGCTCCAATCGTCGCTTCCGCTTCGAGCCACCCCTCGCCATACCCGACAATCCTATCCAGCCATCGCATCAGACCGGCATGCGGCACGAATTGGGCGATGTCCGAGGTATCCATCTTACTCCCGTCCAAGCACCGCGACGGCGTTGCTGCCGCCGAAAGCGAACGAACTGCTCATGATGTGCCTCAACCGCTCGGCCCGTTCTCCAGGCCCCACCAGGTGCAGGGGCGGCAACGTCGGGTCGGGAACCGCATCCCACCGATGCGGTGGCAGGACACGCTGTGGATTGGCAACGCTCAACGCGAGCCAGCATAGTCCGGTTTCGATCGCCCCCGCGGCGCCCAGCGTGTGGCCGGTGAGCGGCTTGGTGGAACTGCATGGCAATTCGCTGCCGAAGAGCGCGTGGACAGCCTGGCCCTCCATGGCGTCATTCTGCGGCGTTGCTGTACCGTGCAGGTTGAGGTAGTCAACGTCCTCCGCGCCTATCTCCGCCTGACACAACGCGCTCTGCATGGCTAGCAGGACTCCTTTACCCGAAGAATCCGGCGCCGAAATGTGGTACCCGTCCGAGGATTCGCCCACCCCAAGGAGAGCAACCTCGCCGGGCTCACGGCTCA
>CAZRDA010000187.1:0-4007 GCA_964598715.1 uncultured bacterium
GGCGCCAGCCGATCTGGAGGTGCTCGATGAGGGACTGGGACTTGTACTGGACCAGGACGTAGAGGGAGAAGATGCCGGAGTTGACGAAGTTACTCAGGACGAAGTCCACGATCCGGTACTTCCCGCCGAAGGGGACAGCCGGCTTGGAGCGCTCCCGGGTGAGGGGGTAGAGCCGCTCCCCCTTCCCCCCCGCCATGATGATCCCCAGGATCCTCGCCCGCCGCATGGTGCTTCCCCCCGCGCCGCGCCCGACGCACCGGCGCGCGAAACCCCGCGAAAAGTCTCAGGCCTGCCGCCAGACTAGCGACCCCTCGCCGCCGCTGTCAACCCGATTCTACCCTGGCACGGGGCTTGCTATCGCTGGGCCAGAATGGCCCGTACGTACGGGCCTGCCCTCGGCCTCTCCCTCCGGCCCTGGCCGAAAGGAAGCGTTCCCGGATGTCCTGGCCCCGTTTCCTCCGCAGCAGCCCCCGGATCCGCGAGAAGTTAGTCCTTCTCTTCGTCTTTGTAGCCGCTCTTCCCCTCGGGGTGGCCGGCCTGCTCATCACCCAGGAGGCTCGCCGGACCCTGGAGGCGCGCATCGCCAGCGAGAATGCGGCCCTCGCCGGAGCCGTGGGCACCCTGGTGGAGAAGAAGGCGGAGCAGGCCATCCGGCACCTGCAGGACGCCGCCCTCGCCCAGGGCATTCGGGGCGCCCTGGAGGCCCGTGACATCCCCCGCCTGGAAGCCCGGCTAAAGCGAGCCCAGGACTCCTTTGACCTCTTCGACTCCGTCTGGGTCCTCGACCACGAAGGGATCGAACTGGCCAATCACCGGGCCGCCATCGCACTCCGGGGGCAGAGCTTCGCCCACCGCGAGTACTACAAGGCGGTCGTTTCCTCCCGCAAGCCCTTTCTCTCCCCCGGCTTCCGGCGAACCTCCCCGCCCCATGCCGTGACCGCCGCCGTCGCGGTGCCGGTGACGGACGCCAGGGGCCACCTCCTGGGCGTTCTGGTCGCCGCCTTGGATCTGAGCCGGCTCGAGTCCCAGATCAGGGCGGCCATGGGGGGGGGCCCGCACCGGGTTGTCCTGCTGGACCGGACGGGACGCGCCCTGATCCACCCTGAGCCAGCCCATCTGCTCCAAATCCCCCCCGCAGCGCGCGTTGGGGACGCCCCGGAACTGAGCAGTCAGGTTTCCCTCCACGATGTGGGCTGGACCCTGACCGTGAGCCAGCCGGCGGCGGTCGCCTTGGCTCCCCTGGACCAACTCGAGGAGGCCATCGTCTGGGCGCTCCTGGTAGCGGTGGCCGGCGCCGCTGCCCTCGCATTGGTAGTCGCCGCCCGGTTCACCCGGCCCATAGAGGCGTTGCGGCAAGAAGTCCAGGCACTCGCCGCAGACCACGCCGAGGAGGAGCCCGGCCGCGGAAGCGAGCTGTCCAGCCTCCGCCGGGCGTTCGACCGGATGCGGGCGCGCATCGCCGAGCAGGCAAAGATCGTCGAGGCGCGGACGAGCGCGCTGGAGGCCCTCCTGGACATCGCCTCCACCGTCAACGCCTCCCTGGACCTGGACACCGTCCTGGGGAAGGCGCTGGAGCGAATCATCGCCGTCGCCGGCGCCGACCTGGGAGAAATCCGCGTGTACGACGCCGCGCGGAGCGTGCTCGACCCCATCTGCATCCGCGGCGAGTGGCAGCGGGTCGGGGACCGCCCGGCCACCCGGCGATTAGGCGAGGGGCTCTCGGGGCGCGTGGCGGAAACGCGGGCGCCCGTCTACCTGAGTGGGGATGCGGCTGATCTGGAGACGCTGGCGACGACCGAAGGGGTCCGCGCGGCGGCCGCCATCCCGCTCCTGGTCCACGATCGCGTGCAGGGCACTCTCCTCCTCTGCTACCGGCGTCGCCACCAGTTCACCGATCAGGAGCGCCAGCTCCTGGCCGGAATCGGCAAAGAGATCGGGACCGCCCTCGAAAAAGCCCGCCTGTACCGGGAGGCGCTGGAGAAAACCGAGCGCCTTGGGGGGCTGATCCGGACAAGCGCCAAGGTCGCTGGAAACCTCCAGGCAGGGGAGGTCCTCCGCGACATCGCCGAGGAGGCTGCGAAACTCCTGGGAGTCGAAGGCGCCGGGTTCAGACTCCTCGAGGGGGATCGGATGCTCCTGGGCGGCCGGTACGGCCTCGCGCATCACGTCATGCTGAGCCCCTCCCTCCCCCTGGGGGAAAGCCTGACCGGACGGGTCGCCCGGGAGGGTCGCCCAATCGCGGTCCCGGATCTCCGTGAGGATCAGTCCCTCCTCCCAGAACACAAGGCCTCCGCCCTGGCCTATGGTGTCGTGGCGGCTCTCGGGGTGCCCCTCCGTTACCGGGACAGAATCATCGGAGTCCTCAATGTCTACGGGAAGGAGCGGCGCACGTTTCGTGAGGGGGAGATTCACCTGCTCAGCGCCTTCGCTGACCATGCGGCCGTCGCGCTCGAGAACGCGAGGCTGTACACCCTGAGCCAGCGGCGCCTGGAGCAGGCGCAGGCCCTCTTCGCGACAGGCCAGGCCGTGAACGGGACCCTGGACCTCGCCAGCCTATTCGACCTCATTATCGCCAAGACGGTTGAGCACCTCCGGGTAGGGAAGTGCGCCCTCTTCCGGGCGGAGGTACAGGGGGGCGAGATGGCCCTCACCTTCCAGGCCGGATGGGGGCTCTCCCCCAGCCTCACCGGCAGTCTCCAGATGCCGGTGGGAGAGGGAACCACGGGGAAGGCCGTACTGCTGCGCCGTCCGGTCTCGACCGCCGATATCCTGAATGACCCGGCCATTGCACTCAGCCCGCAGATCCGGGCCCGCGTGGAGGCGGAGGGCTACCGGGGCGCCCTCTCCGCCCCCATCCTCGCCCAGGGGGAACCCATCGGCGCCCTGGTCGTCTACCGGGACACGGTGGGGCCTTTCAGCAACGAGGAGGTGGAGTTCCTCCAGTCCCTGGCAAACCAGGCGGGGTTAGCAATCCACAACGCCAGGCTCTTCGCTGCGCTGAAGGAGCACTCGGAGCAACTGGAGGAGCGGGTCCGGGCACGGACAGCCGAGCTGGAGACGGCCAACCAGGCCAAGTCCCAGTTCCTGGCAAACATGTCCCATGAGCTGCGGACCCCGCTGAATGCCATCATCGGCTTCAGCACCCTGCTGGCGGAGGGCCTGCACGGGTCCCTGACGGCGAAGCAGCGGCGCCACGTCGGGCACATCCATAGCAGCGGCCAGCACCTCCTGGCCGTCATCAACGACATCCTGGACCTCTCCAAGGTGGAGGCAGGGAAGCTGACGCTCACCCTCCAACCCGTGGACGTGGGCGAGGTGGTCCAGGACTCCCTCACCCTGGTCGAGGGGGAGGCGACGGCCAGGGGGCTCCGCCTGGCGTCAGCAGTCCCGGCGGGCCTCCCGCCCGCGCTGGCGGATCCGGTCCGCCTCAAGCAGATCCTCTCCAACCTGCTGAGCAACGCGGTGAAGTTCACGCCGGAGGCGGGGGTGGTGACGGTCGGGGCGCGAGCCGATGAGGCGGGGCTTGCCGTCTGGGTGCAGGACACGGGCGTCGGGATCGCTCCGGAGGACCAGGAGCGGATCTTCCGGGAGTTCGAGCAGGCCGACAATTCCCCCGGCCGCGAGCACCAGGGGGCCGGCCTGGGCCTCGCCATGGCCCGGAAGCTGGTGGAGCTGCACAGCGGCCGCATCTGCGTGGAAAGCGCCCCCGGGCAGGGGAGCACCTTCACGTTCACGCTGCCCGCGGCGGAGGCGGGGGATGGCGGGGCGCCCCGGGGGACCGCCGCCACCCAGGCCTGAGGCGCCGGCCCCCCGCCCCGCCAGCCGAGCCATGCCCCGCCGGGGCCATCGCCCGCGCCAGCCGAGATTCCGGTTCATTCCGCAAGCAGCACACTCCTCCACGCACTTCAGGACCGGTCCCGAACTAATACAAACGACATAAGTGTTGTGACAAAAGGTCCGGGTGGCGCCGGATGCCGCCCCATGGCCCCCGTAGCGGAAGGGGGTCC
>CAZRDA010000188.1:0-3981 GCA_964598715.1 uncultured bacterium
CGCTGCACGTACCTCCCCAGGATGTCGGTCTCCAGGTTCACCGGGTCTCCGGGCTGCCTCAACCCCAGGGTGGTCGCGGCAAGGGTGTGCGGGATGAGGGCGACGGCGAAGGCCCCCACCTCGAGCGCCGCCACGGTGAGGCTCACCCCGTCCACGGCCACGGATCCCTTCAGGACCAGCAAAGGCTCGAGATCAGGTGGGAGCGCGAACTGGAACCGGTGCGAGTCGCCGCGGGTTTCCCGGCTGAGGAGGGTGCCCACCCCGTCCACGTGCCCGGTCACGAAGTGTCCGCCGAGCCGAGCCATCGGTGTCAGGGGCCGCTCCAGGTTGACGCGTTGGGCATTCCGGAGATTCCCCAGCGTGGTGCGCTTGATGGTCTCCTCGGAAAGGTCCGCGGTGAAGGATGCGGCCTCCGTGGCCACTACCGTCAGGCAGGCCCCGTCCACCGCGATGCTCCCCCCCACCGACAGATCCTCCAGGACCTTCCGGGCCCCGATCACCAGCGTGAGGCTCCGATCGCCGGGGATCGTCCGGAGGACCGTTCCCACCTCCTCGATCAGGCCCGTAAACATGGGTGAATCCCCAGGGGCCCCTGCACGTACCCCTCCACCAGCAGGTCGCGGCCGAGGGGGGTAATACGGACCTCCCGCAGAGGGACGGCGTCCGCGAGTTTCTCGATGCCGGGACCACCGACGGCCCCCGGGGCGGTTGTCCCTCCGATGAGGAGAGGGGCGACGAAGAACGCGACCTTATCCACGATTCCCTCGGCCAGGGCGGAGGCGTGGATCTCCGCTCCCCCCTCGATGAGGACGCTCGTGATCTCGCGCGCCGCCAGCGCCCGCATCACGGAGGCTAGGGAGATCCGCTCGCCGCTCTGCGCCAGCACCAGGACCGTGGCCCCGGCCTCCCGGAGCCGCTCCACCTTCCCGGCGGGCGCCTCCGGGCCCACCGCCACCACCGTTGGCGCCGCGGGGAGGGGATTGAGCACGCGCGCATCGAGCGGGAGCCGGGCCAGGCTGTCCACCACGACCCGCACCGGGTCCCGCTCCCCCGGGATCCCCAGCCGGGTGGTGAGGAGCGGATCATCCCGGAGGATGGTCCCGATTCCCACCAGGATCGCATCCACCTCGTTGCGCAACTCGTGGACGCGGCGGCGCGCCTCTTCCCCCGTGATCCAGCGGGACTCGCCCGTGACGGTGGCGATCTTCCCGTCGAGGCTGACGGCTGCCTTCAGCGTGACGAAGGGGCGGCCGTCCGTCATATACGTGAAAAAAACCTCGTTCAGGCGGACCGCCTCACCTTCGAGAACCCCCACATCCGCGGCGACCCCGGCCTCCCGGAGCACCCTGAGGCCGCGGCCGTTCACCTTCGGGTTCGGGTCCACCGTTGCCGCGACGACCCGCCGGACCCCGCTCGCCACGATCCGGGGCACGCAGGGGGGGGTCCGTCCGTGATGGCAGCAGGGCTCCAGGCTCACGTAGAGGGTGGCGTCTCGCGCCGCATCGCCGGCCGCATCGAGGGCCATCACCTCGGCGTGCGGGGCGCCCGCGCGGGCATGGAAGCCCTCGCAGAGGATGCGCCCCTCTTTGACGAGGAGAGCGCCGACCATCGGGTTCGGGCTCACCCGGCCCCGCCCCGCGTCGGCCAGGGCGAGGGCCAGGCCCATGAAGGCCCGGTCGGCCTGCTGGTCTTCCATTCCGCTGGACCCTCGTGAAAACACGTCAATTTCAAGGAGTTAGGCTGTCAGCGTAGCACTCGCCTTGGGGAGTGTCAAGCGAACGGCGGCTCAGTCCGGCAGCAGCGCAGCGGCGAACTCCGCGGGGGAGAAGGGGGTGAGGTCCTCGAGGCCTTCCCCCACCCCGAGGAAGCGAACCGGCACGGCCAGCGCTTCCACGATCCCGAGGACCGCCCCTCCCTTCGCGGTGCCATCAAGCTTCGTGAGAATGAGGCCGGTCAGTGGAGCGATCAGGTGAAATTCCCGCGCCTGGGTGAGGGCGTTCAGCCCCGTGGTGGCGTCCAGAACCAGGAGGACTTCGTGGGGGGCGCCGGGCAGTTCCTTCCCGAGCACCCGGACCATCTTGCGGAGCTCCTCCATGAGGTTCCGCTTGGTGTGGAGGCGCCCGGCGGTGTCAATGAAGACGCGATCGGTCCCCCTGGCCCGCGCGGCGTGAAGTGCGTCGAAGGCGACCGCGGTCGGATCCGCGCCTGCCTGATGCGCGATCACCTCCGCGCCGCACCGCTCGCCCCACGCCTGCAGTTGCTCAATGGCGGCGGCGCGGAAGGTGTCGGCCGCGGCCAGGAGGACCCGCTCTCCGGAGAGGAGCGCGCGGTGGGCCAGCTTCCCGATGGTGGTGGTTTTCCCGGAGCCGTTGACGCCGAGGACGAGAACGACTCAGGGCGTCGCCGCCGCGCGCGGGGCACCCTCCGGGATCGTCAGGCGGGTGGCAATTTCCTCCCGGAGTGCAGCTCGAGCCGCGGCGGCATCCGGGAGCCCGCCAGTCCGCCTGCGATGGCGCAGCGCCTCAAGCATCGCGGCCGCCACGGCGACCCCCGCATCCGCCTGGATGAGGGCCTCCTCGAGTTCCTCCAGGGTGGTCGGGTGAAGCGGACCGCTCCCGAAGAGGGCCGCGGCCTTCTCGCGCAGGGCCTGCTGGGTCTTCTGGAGGCCTGCCCGGAGGCGGGGAAAAAGCGTCGCGCCTTCGACCACGGGGGGGACTCAGGCGAGGGCGGCGTTCAGGGCGAAGCCGACCTTGCGGGCTTCGAAGAGGGCCTGGCCGAGGTTGCCGTCCCGATCCAGGTGCAGCGCGAGGCCGTACTTGCCCTGCAGGAGGATCAGGACCACGGACCCTCGCTCGGCGTCCAGGATGGTCGCCCGGAGCGGTCCCCCCTCGAGGCGGGGGACGATGGTCGCGAGCTCCCGGAGGAAGAGGGCGCAATGGGCCCCGAGATCCTCCCGGGAGTCGGCCGGATTGGCGGCAGCGGAGGCCAGGACGATGCCGTCCGGGTCCAAGAGGGCGCAGCCCCGCAGGCCGACCCCTCGCGCCATCAGGGTCCGGAGGGCTGCTTCGAACTCCATCAGGCTCCTACCACACCCGCCGGTCCGGCCGCCGGGACCCCTGCCGCGAGGGCCAGCGAGACGAGCTTGGAGACCCCGGGTTCCTCCATCGTGACCCCGTAAAGAACGTCGGCCGCCTCCATCGTGCGGGGGTGATGCGTAATGATGATCGTCTGGGTCGTGGCCGCCAGTTCCCGGAGGAGGCTGAGGAACCGTTCCACGTTGGGTTCGTCCAGGGCGGCATCCACTTCGTCCAGGACGCAGAAGGGGCTGGGGCGGACCGAGAAGAGGGCCATGAGAAACGCCAGGGCGCCCAGCGACTTCTCGCCGCCGGAGAGGAGGTTCAGGTTGACCATCTGCTTCCCGGGGATCCGCACCCGGATCTCCACCCCCGGTTCCGCCTCCCCCTCCACCTCCTGGAGGGAGAGCGTCGCCTCCCCCCCGCCGAAGAGGCGCTGCCAGTACCGGCTGAAGTGGCGGGTGACTTCCTCCAGCGTGCCCGCGAACCGGCCCGTGATGATCCGCTCGATCTCCGCGATGGTCGCCCGCAGGGAGGTCACCGAGGCCCGCAGGTCCGCCGCCTGGCTCCCCAGGAACTGCATCCGCCCCGTCAGTGCCGCGAACTCCTCGAGGGCGGCCATGTTCACGGCGCCCGCTTCCCGCACTTTTTCTTTGAGCGACTCGAGCTCGGCCCGGACCACCTCCGGGTCCCCCGCGAACCCGGCGACCCGGAGAGCAACCTCCTCCAGGCTGGAGCCGGTTTCTTCCTGGAGGGCTTGGAGGAGGAGGGTCCGCTCCCGCTGGATCTCGGCCCCCCGGGCGACCATGCCCGCCGCCCGCTCTGCCGCCTCGCCCTCCCGCCGTCGGGCCTGGCGGAGGGTGTCTTCCTCTTGCCGCAGATGCTCGAGCGCCGCGGCCCGGACCTC
>CAZRDA010000189.1:0-3981 GCA_964598715.1 uncultured bacterium
TCCTGAACAACTGCGGCTGGCAGTCCATCAAGAACCTCCAGTTCAACGCCTACGGGGAGAAGCGGCTCCTCGGGACCGAGTTCAAGAAGAAAGACGGCTCTCCCTACACCGCCCACTTTGCCGACGTGGCGAGGGCGTTCGGCTGCCACGCGGAGCGGGTCGAGAGCCCCGCGGTCATCGGTGCCGCGGTGAAGAAGGCGATGGCGAAGGGGGGCCCGGCGGTCCTGGAAGTCATGACGGCCCGGGACTGGCCGCACACCGGCGTCCAGAAGACCGGCTGGTGGGACGTGCCGATCCCGACCTACCTTCCGAAGAAGCGGAAGGAGTACGAGGCCGCGCGGGCCGAGGAGAAACTCTAGGCCGATGCGCATCGGGACCGCCCCCATCAACTGGAACAACGCGGACCTGACAGACTGGCGGCCGACGATCCCATACGAGCGGGTCCTCGCCGAGATGCGGGAGGCCGGCTACGGGGGGACGGAGTACGGCGCCGGGTTTCCGGAGGACCCGGCGAAGCTCCGGGCGGACCTGGCCGCCCACGGCCTCGCCCTGGCCTCGACCTTCTCCTGGGTGGACTTGCGGGATGCGAGGCGGCACGGCCGGGAGATCGCGAAGGTGATGCCGCCGGCACGCCTGCTGTCGGCCATGGGGGTTGAGGTCCTCATCGTAGCCCTCCAGGGGACACCCGAGCGGATGGCCATTGCGGGGCGCGTGCCGGCCGACGGGAGCGCGGGCCTGAGCGACGTTGAGTGGGCCGCCGCGGCGGAGGGCATGCACCGGATGGCCGAGGCCCTCCGGCCGCTTCACCTGCGGCTCGTCGTGCACAATCACGCCGGCTCCTTCGTCGAGACGCGGGCCGAGTTAGACACGCTCTGCCGGCTCGCGGACCCGCAGAAGGTCGGACTGTGCCTCGATGCGGGGCATCTCGCCTACGGCGGCGCGGATGTGCTGGAGACCTTCCGCGCGCACCGGGAGCGCCTGGGATATGTGCACGTCAAGGATCTGGACGCGCAGGTGCTCGCGCGCGTCCGGCGGGAGCGCCTGGGGTGGCTGCCCGCCCTCCGGCGGTATCCGTTCACCGAACTGGGGCAGGGGAGCCTCGACCTCAAGGGCCTCATCGCGTATCTCAGGGAGAGCCAGTACGGCGGCTGGGTCATCGTGGAGCAGGACACCACGCTCCGCACCCCGCTGGAGTCCGCCCGCCTCAGCCGCCAATTTCTGAAGGAAGTCTGCGGAGTATAGGTGAAAGGGTTGGCCCAAAGGATGCGCGCCGGCCAAGGCCGGCAGCGCAGAGGGAGGGGACGATGCGACGGATCGGGTTGATCGCGGTGGCGGCCCTGCTGGTCGCGGTGGCGCCGGCGTTCGGGGCGAATGTCCTGCACATGTACTCGGCCCTGGACACCAACGAGACGAAACTGTACATCCCGGAGTTCGAGAAGGACACCGGCATCAAGGTCGAGTGGGTCCGGATGTCCGCGGGGGAGGTCCTGGCGCGGATGCGCGCGGAGGCGAAGAACCCGCAGGCCAGCATCTGGTTCGGCGGCCCTTCCCAGGAGCACATCGCCGCCAAGAAGTTCGGCCTGCTCGCCCCCTACAAGCCGAGCATTGACTGGGCGCTTCCGGCGAACGGGCATGATGCCGACTGGCAGTGGGTTGGCTACTATTTCGGGGCCATCGGGTTCGGCTCCAATAGCAACACCCTGAAGAAGATCAACGCCGAGCCCCCCGCCTCCTGGGAGGATCTCCTAAAGCCGGTCTACAAGAACCAGATCGCCATCGCCTTCCCCTACACCTCTGGCACTTCGTACACGGTGCTGGCGACGCTGGTCCAGATGTGGGGCGAGGACAAGGCCTTCGACTACTGGAAGAAGCTGAACGCCAACGTCCACCACTATGACAAGTCCGGTTCGGCCCCCGTGACGCAGGCGGGATTGGGCGAGGTCGGGATCGCGATCGCCTTCTCCCACGACATCATCGCCAAGGGCTCGGCCAAGGGCTACCCCGTGGTCGTCTCGTTCCCGAAGGAGGGGACCGGCTACGAGATCGGGGCCATGTCCCTCATCAAGGGGGGGCCGGAGCCCGAGTTGGCCAAGAAGTTCATTGACTGGGCCCTCTCCGTCCGGGCCCAGAACCTGATGGAGCAGTGGTACCGGATCCCGCTGAACCCCAAGGCCACCGTGGCGCCCGGTGCCGTCCGGGCGGACCAGGTGAAGCTCATCACCTTCGACGCGGTGAAGGCGGGCGAAGAGAAGGACCGCCTCATCAAGCGGTGGCGCCAGGAGATCGGTCAGTAGCGACATGGGACCGGGGGCGCGACCCGGATGGCGACGATTTCGTTCGACGCCGGGGCGTCGGCCTATGACCGCGCCGCCGGGCGGTGGTCGCGCCTCTACGTCCCGACGCTGCTGGCCGGCGCCAGGATCGCTTCCGGGCAGCGGGTGCTTGATGTCGCCACCGGGACCGGGGAGGCGGCGGTGCTCGCAGCCTCCCTGGTCGGGCCGTCCGGCAGAGTCCTGGGAGTGGACATCTCGCTGCCGATGCTGCGCGTGGCCCAGGCGAAGGCTGCCGGCAGGCCAATTGCCCTGGCCGCGATGGACGGGCAGGCGCTGGCATGTCGAGATCAGCGCTTCGATGCCGTGATCTGCCAGCTCGGCCTGATGTTCTTTCCCGATGCCGTGCGTGGGCTGGCGGAGTTTCGGCGCGTCCTGCGCCCGCGCGGGCGCGCGGCGGTGTGTGTCTGGTCCACGCCGGAGCGCGTCCCCGCCTTCGCCATCATTGCGCAGGCCCTGAGCCGGCACCTTCCGGCCCAGCGGGAAGTCCTCGCGCTGCCTTTCACCCTCGCGGAGGGCGACCGGCTCCAGCGGGTCCTTGCCGGGGCGGGCTTTCACGAGGTCTGCGTGACCCGGGAGACGCGGGAACTTGCCTTCGAGTCGTTCGACGATTACTGGGGCCCCATCAAGGCGGGGGGCGGGCGGCTGGGGCAGTTGTACCTGGGACTTCCGGAGGAGACCCGTCGTGCCGTCCGGGCGGATGTGCGGCAGGGGATCGCGCGGTTTGAATCCAACGGACGGCTCGTGATCGAGGCGGAGGCCCTCTTCGGCTTCGCGAGCCGGTAGCCAGGCGGGGAGAGCGACGGGGCGTCCGAACCCGAGAGGCCAGAGCGATGTCTGACCTGCGCCGACTCCTCAAGGAGCCGCTCCTGGCGGCCATCATCGCCGCCGTCGGGGCGGCGCTCGTCCTCTTCGTCCTGCTCCCCCTCTTCAAGGTCTTCCAGATGTCGGTCCGGACCGAGGAGGGGTACGGCCTCCAGGTCTATCGCGACCTCCTCAGCCAGCCCTTCAACCGCCGCCCC
Source organism: uncultured bacterium (assembly GCA_964598715.1). GTDB lineage: Bacteria > Methylomirabilota > Methylomirabilia > Methylomirabilales > JACPAU01 > JACPAU01. Next base: position 3,353 of record CAZRDA010000189.1, read on the forward strand.
CTGGTGAACAGCCTCCTCCTGGGCGTCCTGGTGGCCGTGGTCGGGACGGCCATCGGGTTCCTGTACGCCTTCGCCGTGGCCCGCACCGACATTCCCGGCCGCCGCTTCTTCCGGGTCATCGCCACCTTCCCCATCATCTCCCCGCCGTTCGTCATTGCGCTGGCCTCGATCCTCCTCTTCGGCCACAACGGCTTCGTCACGCGGGTCATCCTCCGGGGGGTCTGGGACCCGGAGATCTATGGCCTGAAGGGGCTCCTCCTGGTGGAGACCCTGGCCTACTTCCCGACGGCGTTTCTCATCATGCTGGGGATCCTGCAGGCCATTGACCCGGCGCTGGAGGAGGCATCGCTCAACCTGGGGGCCACGCGCTGGCAGGTCTTCCGCACGGTCACCCTCCCCCTGGCCGTCCCCGGCCTGGCCAGCGCGCTGCTCGTGGTGTTCATCGAGTCGCTGGCTGACTTCGGCAACCCGATCATCCTCTCGGGGAACTTCCACGTCCTGTCGGTCCAGGCCTACCTGCACATCACCGGGATGTACGACATCGCCGGCGGGACCGCGCTGGCGATGCTGCTGTTGTTCCCGTCGCTCCTCGCCTTCGCCCTCCAGAAGTACTGGGTCGGGCAGAAGTC
>CAZRDA010000190.1:0-3957 GCA_964598715.1 uncultured bacterium
TCCCCCCGGCTTGGGGCAAGGGATCACCCTCCCCCGCCCGTTCTGGAGGGGAGAACTCATGCCGCCTGAGGAGCGCCCGCCCCTCCCTTCTACTACTTGAGGGCCTGAGCCGCCTTGGTTACCTCGGCGTAATCCGGCTCCTTTTTCGGGTCCTCCGAGACCCACGCGTACTTGACGGTCCCTTGCTTGTCCAGGACAAAGATGGACCGCTTGGCCACCGTGAGCCCCTTCAGGCCGGCCAGGTCCGGAAACGCGATGCCGAAGGCCTTGATGGCTTCCCGATTGTAGTCGCTCAGGAGCGGGAAGTTGAGCCCGTGCTTCTCGGCGAAGGCCTTGTTGGAGAAGGGGGTGTCCGCGCTGATCCCGACGACCTGGGCACCGATGCTGTTCAGTTGGCTCAGGTTGTCCCGGAAGGTGCACATCTCCTTCGTGCAGACCCCGGTGAAGGCCGCCGGGTAGAAGGCCAGGACGGTCGCCTTCCCCTGGAAGTCCTTCAGGGAATGAGGTTTCAGCGCCGTGTCCACCAGGGTGAAGTCCGGGGCTTTCTGTCCCACCTGTATCGCCATCACTCATCCCTCCTTCCTGAGAGTGCCCAATCTGGCAGGACGCGGGTCTCCGGGTTCGGCAGGACGGGCGAAGGAAAGGCGGGGGGCGAACCTACCGCGCTCGTTGGGCCGGTGGGCCGGACGGGAAGGCCACCCTCTCCACCGGTCCACCTCGCTACAGGTAACGCTGGACGAGCGCCTCCAGGCTCGCGTGCCCCTCGCCCTTCGCCTTGGCCCGCAGATCCTCCCAGCGGGCCTCGTAGGTGGGCGCCTGCACCTGATAGAAGACGCCCAGGTGGACCTTTTCCTCCGTCAGGGCAAGGGTCAGGGCCGCGACGCGGTTGCTCGGGTCCCAACCCTCCGGCATGGGCTGGACGCGGGTGGAGAACGCCTTGAAGGTATCCACCTTGTTGAAAACCGGGCAGGGCGAGAGGACCTGCAGGAACGCGAACCCCGGATGTTTGATCCCCTTCGCGATGAGGTCCGTGGTCTCCTTGACGTTGCTGCTGTAGGCCCGCGCCACGAAGGAGGCCCCGTAGGTCAGGGCGAGGGCGATCGGGTTCAGCGGCATCTCGATGGAGCCGTACGGGGTGGTCCCCGACTCGTACGTCAGCATGGAAGTGGGCGACACCTGCCCTTTGGTGAGTCCGTAGTTCTGGTTGTCCATGACGATGTAGGTGATGTCCAGGTTCTTCCGGGCGATGTGCGGGATGTGGCCCCCGCCGATGGCGAAGCCGTCCCCGTCGCCGCCGGCCGCGACGACCGTCAGATTCGGGTTGGCCATCTTCACCCCGAGGGCCATGGGCAGCGCGCGGCCGTGCACGGCATTGAATCCGTAGGCGTTGACGAACCCCGCCACCCGGCTGCTGCAGCCGATGCCCGTGATCAGGGCCACGTTCTCGGGCGCAAGGTTCATCTCCGCCATGGCCTTGAACATGCAGGAGAGGACCCCGTAGTCCCCGCAGCCCGGGCACCAGGTGGGCTTGAGCTCCGCCGCGAACTCCACATGGGACCTAGTGGCCATGTGCCGCCTCCTCAATGGCCTGCAGGATTTCGACGACCTTGATGGGCCGCCCCTCGCAGATGTCCAGTTGGATCGGGTCAATCAGGTAGCGAGCCCGCAGGATGTAGGCGAGCTGCCCGTTGTAGTTCATCTCCGGAATCACGATCCGCTTCTTCCCCCTCAGGAAGGCCTTGATCGGCTCGTCCTGGAGGGGGTTCAGGACTGTCAGGTGCAGGGCGGCCACCCGGATCCCCTTCCCGGCTGCCATCCCCAGGGCCTCCCGGATGGCCCCCTCGGTGGACCCCCAGCCGATGACGCCGACCTCGGCGTCCGCGGGCCCGTAGACGCGCGGGGGAGGGAGATCACGCAGCATCGCCTGCAGTTTCCGGAACCGCTTCCGGGTCATCTCCCGGTGCGTCGCGGGTTCGTAGTTGGGCACTCCGTGCTCGTTGTGCTCGATGCCCCGGGCGCAGTAGATGCCCCGCGGTCCCGACTCCCCCGGGATGGCCATGGGGGAGACCCCGGTCTCCGTGATGACGTACCGCTTGTAGTCTTGCAATTGCTCGGCGGTCGGCTTCAACCGCTCCTCCAGCCTGATCGTGCTCAGGTCAATCGGCTCGATCCCCTCCGCCCGGCTGGAGAGGGCCTGGTCTGACATGAGGATGACCGGGAGCTGGTACTTCTCCGCGATATTGAAGGCCAGCACCGTCAGGGAGAAGCAATCCGCCACGTTCGCCGTGGCCAGGACGACCCGGGGCGCCTCGCCGTGGCCGCTGAAGAGGGCGTGGAACAGGTCCGACTGCTCCGCCTTCGTCGGCATCCCGGTAGAGGGCCCGGCCCGCTGGATGTCCGCGATGACCACCGGTAGCTCGGCCATGGAGGCTAGGTTGTAGAGCTCGGCCATGAGGGTGAAGCCCGGGCCCGAGGTGCAGGTGAAGGCCCTCTGGCCGGCGAAGGAGGCGCCGATGCAGGCCGCGAGGGCGGCCATCTCGTCCTCGGCCTGGATCCCGGTGCCGCCGAACTTGGGCAACTCCTCGGTGAGCTCCTCGAGGATGTCGGTGGCCGGCGTGATCGGGTAGCCGGCGACAAAGCGGCAGCCAGCCGCGATCACCCCCAGGGCAATGGCCTGGTTCCCGGCGATGACCATCCGCTCGTGGTGGATCGCCTCCGGCAGCCGGAAGGGGTCCCGCTTCTGGACCTCGCGGGTCACGTAGTCGTAGCCCACCTTGAGGGCAGTCAGGTTGGACTCGACGATCTTCTGCCCCTTCGCTTGAAAGCGCTTCGCGATCGCCTCCTCGAGGGCCTTGTAGGGGAGGTCGAAGAGGTGCCCCAGGACCCCCAGGGCCACCATGTTCTTGCTCTGGGCCCGCCCGACTTCCTTCTTGGCCAAGTCCGTGAGGGGAATAGCGTACCGTATGAAGCCGTCCCCGTCGGGGGGGGTGAAGGCGGAGGCGTCGTAGACCAGCACCCCGTCCTTCTTGAGTTCGGGGGTGTGCCGATCAAAGGCCTCCTGGTTAAAGGCCATCAGCACGTCCAGGAAGTCCCCGTGGGTCAGCAGGGGGAGGTCGGAGATCCGTACCTGGAACATGGCCGGGCCCCCCTTGATCTCCGCCGGGAAGGTCCGGAAGGTGGAAACATGCAGGGAGGCCTGGGCGGCCGCCTTGGTGATCAGCTCCCCCGTGCTGATCACCCCTTCGCCGCTCTCCCCGCCGACGCGGATGACGATGTCTTTCGCCTTCTGGGTCAAGGTGACACCCCCTCCTTTCCCGACCGCAGTTCTGCCCTCCGGCGCGTCGGGGCCCCGTCCTACCCGACGCTCCCCTCCAGGCTTACGCTGAGGAGTTTCTGGGCCTCCACGGCGAACTCCATGGGGAGTTCCCGGAAGACCTTCTTGCAGAAGCCGTTGACGATGAGGTTCACGGCGTCTTCCTTGGCGAGGCCCCGTGAGGTGCAGTAGAAGAGCTGGTCCTCCCCGATCTTGGAGGTGGACGCCTCGTGCTCCATCTGGGCGGTGGCGTTCTTCACCTCGATGTAGGGGAAGGTGTGGGCGCCGCACTGGTCCCCGAGGAGCAGGGAGTCGCACTGGGTGTAGTTGCGCGCCCCCGTGGCCCCCTTGCCGATCTTCACCAGCCCCCGGTAGGTGTTCTGGCCGTGCCCGGCACTGATCCCCTTGGCGACGATGGTGCTCCGGGTGTTGCGGCCCATGTGAATCATCTTGGTGCCGGTATCGGCCTGCTGGTAGTTATTCGTGAGGGCCACGGAATAGAACTCTCCGATGGAGTGGTCCCCTTGCAGGATGACGCCGGGGTACTTCCAGGTGATCGCCGCGCCGGTCTCCACCTGCGTCCACGAGATCTTTGAGTTCCTCCCGAGAGCCTTGCCCCGCTTGGTGACGAAGTTGTAGATGCC
>CAZRDA010000191.1:0-3956 GCA_964598715.1 uncultured bacterium
CGGAGGGGGGTCCCAGCGGCCCTGGGCCGATGGGGGGAACCACGGGAGGGTTCCCCACGGGGGCCGGGGGCCGGGGCGGCGCCGGCGCCAGGACCCGGACTTTGTCACTTAAAGCGTACGCCTCCGGCCGACCTCCTGCCGCCGCCCGCCCGGGGTGAGCCGCGACGTAGCCCTGTCTGGGTATCGGGCGGAGGAGCGGCTCGCCCCGGGAACAGGGCGGCGGCTCCGAGGGCGCTCGTGATGCTCGTCAGTTGGCCCAGCACGAGGTCCCAAAATACGAACGCCGCCGGGAGACCCGGCGGCGCGCCCCACGGTCGTGCGCTATGTGGTCTGCCGCTCCAGGACCCGGAGGATCTTGGCGATGAGGTCCTCCGGCTTGAAGGGCTTGACCAGAAAGTCGTCGGCCTGGTACCTGAGTTGCGCCTCCACCTGGTACTGGAGGCTCTTATAGACCCCGGTCATCATCACCACCGGCACCGGCCGCGGGGCGGTCCGCTCCTTCATCTGGCGGCAGAGATCAAACCCGTGGATCCCGGGTAACAGCAGGTCCGTCAGGACGAGGTCCGGACGGGCCCGCCCCAGGAACTCCAGGGCTGCGTAGCCGTCGTTGACCGCCTCCACCCGAAAGCCGGCCTCCTCGAGCAGCTCGCTCACGTAGGTCCGGAAGAAGTCGGTGTCCTCCACCACAAGGATGAGCTTTCCCCGGTCAACTCTCGCGGGCGCGGCCAGGCCGCTGCCCAGGCGCAGGAGTTCCTCGGCCACCACGAAGACGGAGTTGCACTGGGGGCAAGCAACCTTGGCGCGGCCGCGCTTGATCGCATTGGGGGAGACCCGCACCGCCAGCCCGCACTCCGGACAGGTGGCCCGGTGCCCTCGCCCGCTCCCGCCGACGACGGCCGGGGGTACCGCTGCCCGATGCACCCGGAGGCGCTCGGCGATGTAGTCCACGATCTCGGGAAAGTTCTCGGGACGGGGGATAAAACCGTCCGCCCCGGCCTCGAGGCCGAGCGTCTTGTCTGCGTCGGAGAGCGTGGCCCCCGTCATGAGGACGATCGGGACCTCCGGGAAGCGCTCCCGGAGAGCCCGGCAACGGTGGTATCCCTCTTCCCCCTCGCCACTGACGTCCATCAGGAGCAGATCAGGAGAGGAGCACGCGGCGGCCAGCGCCTCCACCTCCCCCTTGAGGCCAGTCGTGACCTCATAGCCCTCCGACTCGAGGAGGCCCTGGAGCACTCGGCTCACTTCCTTGCTTTCGTCAATGAGAAGAATGTGTTTCGCCATTTAAGAAGCCCGACTCCCCCTGAAGCCCCGCGTCCCCCCCGTGCAGCCCCGGTGCCATGCGGGACTCTGGCCACCCCCCGTCCCTCGGCCGGCCGGCCTCTCACCGGCTCCCCGCCCGAAAAAATGGGCCATCAGCCGGTCGCTGATGGCCCCCGCTCGCCCGCCCGGAAACGGTGCGGGCTCACGCCTTCCGCTGCCGCGCCCACAGGAGGTTGTACCCCTCCACGAAGGCCTTGACGGATGCGACGATGATGTCCGGGGAGGTAGCGGTCGCCACCACCCGGTTCTGCTCCGCGTCCGTCATGACCACCGTGGTCTCCACGGAGGCGTGGGTCCCCGGCGTGTTGATCTCGACCTGGTAATCGGCCAGCTGGAAGAAGACCTGGCCTCGCTGGAGGACGAGGCCCTTCAAGGCGTTGATGACGGCATCGACCGGCCCGACCCCGGCCGCCGCCCCCTCGAGGCGCTCCCCGGCGAAGGTGACCCACACCTTCGCCTCGGCCTTCCCGTGCAGCGTCGTCTTGACGTGGAAGTCCTCCACCTTCAGGACGGCGTCGGGGGTGGAGAGCCCCCGGAGGACCGTCTCGAGGATGTACTGGAGGTCCCCCTTGGTGACCGCCTTGCCCTTGTTGACGAAATCCTCCACCAGGCTCAGCACCCGCTGGGCGTACTCCGGGGTAAGCTTGACGCCGAATTCCTGGCGGACCAGGTCGGCCACCGCCTGCTTGGAGGGGACCTCGGTGAGCAGGTGCCGATCCCCGTTCTTCGCGCCGGCCGCGCGGATCTCGTACAGTTTCAGCCGGAGGAACTTCTCCACCTCCTGAAGCGTCGGCTCGATGGAAGCCGGGGAGGGGAGAACCTTGAGCGCGCTCTTGGGGTCCTTGAGGCCGTTGCCGGTGGCGAGGCACACCACGACGTCATCCGGGCGGATCCGCCCCGTGGTCACGAGGGCGGACAGGGCGGCGATGGGGGCGGCGCCTGCCGGCTCCACGAAGATGGATTCCAGGTGGGCCAGGCGCTGTTGGCCCTCCAGGATCTCGGCATCGGTCAGCGCGAGGGCGCAGCCCCCCGACTCGCGGAGGGCGGCGAGGGCCTTGATTCCGTCCAGCGGATCCCCGGCCGAGAGGGCGGAGACCACGGTGCTCGGCTTCGCCACGGGGATGGTGGTATCGCGCCCCTGGTTGAAGGCGCTCACGATCGGCTGACACCCCTCCGGCTGCACGCCCACCACGCGGGGCAGGCGATCAATGAGGCCCAACTCGTAGAACTCCTTGAAGCCCTTCCAGACAGCCGCGAGGTTGGTCCCGCACCCCATCGGCACGATGACGACGCCGGGGGCCCGCCAGTCCAGTTGCTCGATGATCTCGAAGGCCTGCGACTTCTGGCCCTCCACCCGGAAGGCGTAGTCCCCCGCGAGGTAGAAGCCGTGCTCCCGGCTCATCTCCTCCGTCAGGCGGGCCGCGTCGGTGTAGGTCCCCCGGACCTGGAGGAGGCGGGCCCCGTAGGAGAGCGCCTGGGCCATTTTCCCGATGGGGGTCCCCTCCGGCACCAGGACGTAGCAGGGGATCTCCGCGATCGAGGCGTAGGCGGCCACGGAGCCGGCCATGTTCCCCGTCGAGGCGACGCAGACCGCTTTGGCCCCCAGCTCCTTCGCCTTGCTGATCTCGACCAGCGACCCCCGGTCCTTGAAGACGCCGGTGGGGTTCGCCCCCTCGTTCTTGATGTAGAGTCTGGCGATGCCTGTCGCCTCGGCCAGCCTCCGGCAGCGGTACAGCGGCGTCCCCCCCTCGTCCAGGGAGACGACCTGGGCCAGGTCGCGGATGGGGTAGAAGTCCAGGTACTTCAGGGCCTTGACGGGGGAGTGACGGAGGGAGTAGCGGTTCAGGCGGGAGCGGATGTACCCGTAGTCATAGCGGACGTCCAGGGGGGCGCGGCAGTGGGGGCAGCGGGTGGCGCTCTCCTCCTCCCGGACCTGGCGGCCGCAGCCGACGCAGGCGAGGTGGTAGAACGTGGTCTCGGCCTTTTTCGTCCGAGCCTTCACGGGGACCCCCGGGCCGTCAGGATCTGCGCGTCTGGGACGATGGCCGCCTCGGCGGCAGTCACGGAAAAACGGGCTCGCGGATGGTACCGGGGCCCGAAGTGCCTGTCAAGGTCTTTCTCGGGTTTTCGGAGCGACTTCCGCGTTGATCTCAACACGCTCGTTCGGGCCCGGTCCGCCGCCTCGAGGAGCGGTTTCAGGCGTGCGAGAAGCCGATCGGCGAGCCTCCGGTACCCGGCCCCGTTCGGGTGCACTTGGTCACTCTTGAGACGGGGATCGCTCAGGATCCCGCCGAGGGCGTCCGGGATATAGAGGACGCCGCGGTCTCGCGCGACCGCCTCGTAGAGCGGGCCGGTCTCGTCGGCGAGGAGGCCCACTGTGATCCCCACCAGGACGACGATGGCTCCGGCCCCCTGAACCCTCTCCACCATCGCCTCCAGGTTCCGCCGGGTCTCCCCCGGCGGGACCCGTCGGAGGAAGTCGTTGCCGCCGAAGAATATCAGGACCAGGCGCGGGTCCTGGCTGAGAACGTCGCGCTCCAGGCGGGTGAGTCCGGCCGCCGTGGTCTCCCCTGCCACGCCCGCGTTCACCACGGGAATCGGGAGGGCGGCGGCCAGGAGGCTGGGGAAGTCCTCCC
>CAZRDA010000192.1:0-3949 GCA_964598715.1 uncultured bacterium
TCTATCTCAACGCGGCCCAGGCGATGCCACAGGGTGGGAGGCTCCTCACGCGCGCGCGCCTGTGGCGCGGTGCCGACGGTACCACCCGGCTCTCCCTCGAGATCAGCGACACCGGGCCGGGCCCGCCCCGGGGGGCCGGGGGGCGCCTCTTCGAGCCGTTCTTCACCACCAAGCCGGACGGGACCGGCCTCGGCCTCCCCATCGCCCGCCGGATCGTGGAGGAGCATGGAGGGACCTTGACGCTGGAGGACGGCGAGGCGGGGGGCGCGGTGGCGCGCATCCTCTTGCCGCTCCGGGAGGGGCATGCCGATGCCACGGATCCTGGTCGTTGACGACGAGCCCGGGATGCGGCGGAGCCTGGCCATCAGCCTCAAGCGGGAGGGGTACGAGGTCGAGGAGGCGGCCGGGGGGACGGAGGCCCTCGTCCGACTGGAGCGGGAGATCTACGACCTGGTCATGACGGATCTCAAAATGGCCCCCGTGGGGGGCCTGGACGTCCTCGCGGCGGCGAAGAAGACCGCGCCCCAGACCGAGGTCATTGTGATGACCGCCTACGGCAGCATCGAGGCGGCGGTGGAGGCAATGCGCCTCGGGGCGTTCGACTTCGTCGGCAAGCCGTTTAAAGCCGAGGAGATCCTGGCGCGGGTCCGCAACGCCCTCGAGAAGGCCCGCCTCACGACCGAGGTGCGGCTGTTGCGGGAGGACCTGAAGAGCCGAGCGGGGTTCGAGCAACTCCTGGGGCAGAGCCCGGCGATGCAGGCGCTCCTGGCGAAGGCGGCCCGGGTGGCGGTGACCGATAGCACTGTTCTCGTCATGGGGGAAAGCGGGACGGGCAAAGAACTGGTGGCCCGGGCCATCCATGCCCGCTCACTGCGCGCCGCGAAGGCCTTCGTCTCGGTCAACTGTGCCGCCTTCCCGGAGCAACTCCTGGAGAGCGAACTGTTCGGCCACATCAAGGGGGCCTTCACGGGGGCAGTGGCCACCCGGAAGGGTCTCCTGGAGGAGGCGCACGGGGGGACCTTCTTCTTCGACGAGGTCGGTGACACGCCCTCGGGGATCCAGGCCAAGCTCCTCCGGGTCCTTGAGGACCGGATCATCCGCCGCCTCGGGGAGAACCGGCCCATCCGGGTGGATGTGCGTATTCTGGCTGCCACGAACCGCGATCTCGCCGCGGCGATCCGGGAGAAGGTCTTCCGGGAGGATCTCTACTATCGCCTGAACGTCGTCGCCCTGCATCTGCCCCCCCTGCGGGCCCGCCGGGAGGACGTCCCGCTCCTGGCACACCATTTCCTGGGCGTCGCAGGCCGTCAGTTGGGCAAGCCGGTGAGGGGGTTCAGCGGAGAGGCGCTGGGCCTGCTCCAGGCCTACGACTATCCCGGGAACATCCGCGAGCTGGAGAACGCCGTCGAGCAGGCGGTCGCCTTCGCCATGGGCCCTCAGATCGGGTCCGAGGACCTCCCCGAGGCCATCCGTAGTGGCCCCCGCGGGAGAGGGGATGAGGCATCGCCCGCAGCCGGGACGCTGGAGGAGATGGAGCGGGACCTGATCCTCCGTCGGATCCGCGAACTGAACGGGAACCTCAGCCTGGCTGCCCGGGCCCTTGGGATCGGGCGGACCACCCTCTGGCGGAAGATGAAGGAGTACCGGATCGAGCCGCCGGGCCACTGACGGCGTTTCCTTTCGGAACCGGCCTGCTTCACCTCGGAACGGCAGCGCCCCCCTCTCCCCTCCATGCCCAGCGACTCCCGCTCATGCCATGCAAGCCCATGGCCTCCTGGCCCCCCGCCTTCTGCCCTGCCCCGCCAATTTGACAGACCCGAGGGGCCTGCACTAAGATGCCGCCGGATTACGGGGGAAACCCCGGAGAGGACGCGGATGCCGGCGGGGACGGTGACCATCAAGAAGTACAGCAACCGGAAACTCTACGATCCGGGGCAGAGCCGCTACGTCACCCTGGAGGAGATTGCGGAGATGATCCGCCAGGGGAAGGCGATCCGGGTGGTGGACGCCGACACCGACGAGGACCTGACGAGCGTGACGCTGGCCCAGATCCTTCTGGAAGGGGAAAAACAGAAGCGGCATCCCCTACCCGTCGACTTCCTGCACGGGCTCATCCAGTATGGGGAGGCGATGCAGGCCGCCCTCCAGCAGGCCCTCGCCGCCAATCTGGATGCGCTCGGGAAGGCCCAGCGGGAGGGGGAGAAACACCTCCAGGAGCTGGCCAAGGCGGGGGGGAAGGTCGCCGAGGGGTGGCTCGCGCCGATGGAGGCGCTCTTGCGCGGTGTGGCGGGCCGGGCCGCGGATGAGGGGGAGCGGACAGCCTCGCTCAAGGCCGAGGTGGAGACGCTGAGGGCGAAACTGCGCGAGCTCGAGGAGAAAATGGCCAAGGGGTGAGCGCGCGGCGAAATCGCAGAAGACGCAAACGGCCGGCAGGAACCGCTCCTGCCGGCCGTTCGGTTTCGAGGAGGGCTAGTTCTGGGAAGCGGGACGGTAGATGGCCTGCACCTTGGCCAGGTACGCCGACGCGGCTTCGGCGTTCTCCTTGGCTGCGCGCTCGGCCTGGCCCACCAGGCTCTCGCCCAGACCCAGGAGCCCCCTCGTGGCCGCGACGTTCAAATCCACGATCTTCTTGTTCCCGTCGAGAGTGAGGGTGAGGACCTTCTGGCCGAAGGTCACGGGGTCCTTCGGCAGGTCACGCAGGAGGCCGTTGATGCCGTCCGCCAGGGCCTTCACGTCGGCGTCGGCAGCGAGCGCCCGGCCCCGGAGATCCTCCGAGAACTTGAGGGCCGCCTCGCTGACGGCGGTGTTGAGGTCCACGGTCCGCCAGAGGAGGCGCGTGATCTCTTCCCGGGCGAAGGTGGCACATTCCAGGGTCTTGTTGACGGCATCCGCGAGAGCCTCGGGGGTGACCAGGTACGGGAACGTTTTCTCGGACATCTTCGACTCCTCCCCTTCCGGGTGTTGCGGGCCGGCGGCCCCGCCTCCCATAGGCGAGGAGCGTAACGGCCCTGACGCGATGGAATATAGCGCGCCGCGTCAGGGATGTCAAGGAGTTTTTATGCAATGCGTTATCACAGATAATTCACCTTCGTTTACAAGCAGTTAGCTTGTAGTAGAGAGATTTAACTTAAGCAACATTAGACGTACATTCCGCCGTTCACGTTGATGGTCTGCCCGGTGATATACGAAGCGTCGTCCGAGAGGAGAAACACCACCGCCTTCGCCACCTCAGCAGCGGTTCCAAGCCTTCCCATCGGGATCTGCTTGACGATCTTCTCCCGGACCTCCTCGGCGACGGCCGCCACCATTTCCGTGTCAATGAATCCGGGTGCGACGGCATTGACGGTGATTCCCCGGGTCGCCAGTTCCTTGGCCAGCGTCTTGGTGAGGCCGAAGAGGGCCGCCTTGGCCGCGGCATAGTTGGCCTGGCCGAAGTTACCCACCTGCCCCACGATCGAGGAGATGTGGACAATCCGGCCGTGCTTGCGCTCGAGCATCCCGTCCAGGAATGCCTTGGTGCAGTAGAAGACGCCGTTCAGATTGACCGACAGGACCGCGGCCCAGGCCTCCTCGTCCATCCGGGCGAAGGTCTTGTCCCGCGTGATCCCCGCGTTGTTGACGAGCAGATCCACGCGGCCGAAGCGCCGCAGCACGTCTTTCTTCATGCGCTGGACCGCGTCCCGCTGGCTCACGTCGGCCTGGAAGATCTCGGCAACCCCACCGGCCTCCCAAATTTCCTTTGCCACCTCACGGGCCGCCCGCTCGTTCCCCTGGTAGTTGACGGCGACCGCTGCGCCGGCATCCGCCAGCGCCAGGCTGATAGCCCGCCCGATGCCGCGGGACCCCCCCGTCACCAGCCCCCCCCGCCCCGAGTGCCCCCTGCCCCGCGCCCCGCAGATTTAATTGGAGCAGGCGGGGGAGTTTTGATTAAACCACGTGGATAAATTGG
>CAZRDA010000193.1:0-3931 GCA_964598715.1 uncultured bacterium
GCTCCCGCTTGACCCGCTCGAGGAGGTCTCCGCCGTCCCCCGCCTCCAGCACCGTATAGCCGGCCAACCCCAATACGTCGGCCGCCAGCTCGCGGTTCAACGGGTGATCGTCCACGACCAGGACCCTCCGTGGAGGCATCGCCTCAGCCCTCCAGGATCTGCGCCACCTGCTCCGCCAGTTCCTGGAGCGAGATGTTCGACTTGATGAGGTAGCCCACGGCCCCGAGGTCCATCGCCTGCCGCTGGATCCCGTCGCGCGAGGAGTTCGAGAGGACGAGGACCGGGATGGCCCGGGTCCGGTCATCGGCCTTCAGGGCCCGCAGGGCATCGAGCCCGGGGAGCTTCGGCATCAGCATGTCCAGGAGGATGAGGTCGGGGATCTCGGTCTGCGCCAGCCGCAGGCCCTCTTCGCCGTCCACGGCTGGGAAGACGGTGAACCCCCGCTGGCGGAGGCTCCCTTCGCAGGCGCGGCGCAGGAAGCGGTCGTCCTCGACGAGGAGAATGCGCTTACCGCTCACGGCGATCAGCCTCCCTCCCGGAGGGGCAGGGTGAAGGTGAACGTCGCTCCCTTCCCTTCCTCGGACTCGCACCAGGCCCGTCCCGCCAACTGGTCCAGGATCAGTCGGACCAGGTACAGGCCGAGCCCGGTCCCCTCGGTCTCGATCGCGTACACGTTGTCGGCGCGATAGAACTTCCCGAACAGCTGCTCCTGGGCCGCCTTCGGGATTCCGATCCCGCTGTCCTGGATCGCCCAGTGGACTGTGGCGTCCTCCCGGCCCATCCGGATGGCGATCTCCCCGCCGGGCGGCGTGTACTTGATGGCGTTCGACGTGAGGTTCAGGATCACCTGCTGGAGCAACTGGGGGTCCGCCCAGACTGGCGGGACCTCCCCCGCCCCGGTGACCGCAAGGTGGTGGCCCTTCTCCGCGATCAGGGGGGCCAGCTCGTCCATCACGCACTGCGTCAGCTCTCCCAGGCGGGTCTCCTGGGGGACGATGGTCAGCTTCCCGCGCTCGAGCCGGGAGATGTCGAGGAGATCGTTGACGAGCCGGATCAGCCGCTCGCCAGCCGCCTGCGCATCCGTGAGGTAGGAGCGGGCCTCCGGGGGGAGGCCCTCCTCCTGCACGGCCAGTTCCAGCATCCACTTGATCCCGGAGAGCGGGGTGCGGAGCTGATGGGTCACAAAGGAGACGAAGTCCGACTTCATCTGGTCGGCCTGCTTGCGGTCGGTGATGTCGGTGAGGGTGGTCACGAACCCGCCGACGGGCATGGGGTTCCGGCGGACCTCGATGACCGTGCCGTTGGGGCGGGTCCGCTCGAAGGACATGGGCTCGGAGCTCCGGGCGAGCGCCAACCGCTGGGCCACCTGCTCCTCGGGGTCGCCCGGCCCGTACTCGCCGTGCGCAGCGTTGTAGCGGATGAGGTCCGCAAAGGGCGTGCCCGGTCGCGCGAGGGCCGGTGGGAAATCCCGCAACTCGAAGTAGCGCTGGTTCCACGCGATGAGCCGCAGGTCCTTGTCGAACGCGCTGACGCCCTGAGTGATGTTATCGAGGGTCGCCTGGAGGAGCGCCGATTGCTGGACCACCGCCTCCTCCGCCCGCCCCCGCTCGGCGGTCTGACGGCGAAGAATCCTGTCCGCGTGCCTCACGAGGAGGAAGAGCGCCACGTACAGCAAAGCCAAAATCGTGATGACACCAAGAACAACGGTTCTCTGGGTCTGCGCGAGTCGCTCTAAAAGGGGTGTCATGTCATAGTACAGTTCGAAGACGCCCTCGACCGGCCCCGAACCAGGACGGATGGGGATGTAGCTTGCGAGCAGGTCACGGTTTTCGATGACGCCTTCGAAGGCATTAAACGTATCCCGGTGGGTGATGTAGCTCGTGACTTGTCCCGAGCGGGCTGCAAGAAAGGCGGGGTTGGTGCTTTTATCTTCGCCGATTTGCTTCGCCTCGGTGGAAAAAATGGTCCGCCCTGCAAGGTCGTAGATCTTCACTTTGACCACCGCGAGACCCCGCGACTGGTCTCGGATCTCTCGGTCGAGGCGTACGGTTTCTGGATGGGCCCGCAATACTTCGGGGCGAAGCGACGATGCCGACCTGAGAAACGGGGCGAAGTGGTGCCATACCGCGTTCGCAAATACCTGTGCCAAGGCAATGTTCTTGCTCTCGCCGAGTTCCTGGAGATCTCGGAGCGCTTGCCGCCGGTAGAACATCCCCAGGGCGGCGGCCGCAACGGTGGTGATGATGAGACTCGTGATGGAAAAGTACCGAATGAGTTTGAACATGCGCGGCTTCGACTGCGGGTGTCGCACTTGCCCGTGGCTCTCCTCGGTTCCAGAACCGACCCGGGCCCCGGCCAGGAACTTCGTCGGAAAGGGAGGGACCTCCACGCGCTGCTCACGCATCGTCGCCTCTCCTCTCCGGCCGGGGATCTCGTGCCGGGGGATCGAGCGGCACCCGCACCCGGAACGTGGTCCCCTTCCCTTCACCCTTCGATTCGGCCCAGATCTTCCCGCCGTGCAGCTCGACGAGCCGCTTGGTCAGGGCGAGGCCGAGGCCCGTTCCCTCGTGGCGCTTGGTGGCCGCGGTCTCGAGCTGGACGAACTCCTGGAACAGCCGGGGCAAGTCTTCGGCCTTGATCCCGATCCCCGTATCCGTGACGGCGATTTCGATGAAGGCGTCCTCGGCCGGGTGCGCGGCCAGCGTCACCTGCCCCCCGGCAGGCGTGAACTTCACGGCGTTGGACAGGAGGTTGTAGAGGATCTGCTTGAAGCGGACCGGGTCGGCGGTGAGCAACTCCAGGGTCTCGTCCACCTGCAAGTCGAGCTGCACTCCCTTCCCCTCCGCCTGGGGGCGGATGTCAGCGAGGAGGGTCTTGAGGACCTCGGGGAGGACGAAGGACTCCGGGTACAGCTCCAGCCGTCCCGCCTCCACCTTGGAGAGGTCCAGGATGTCGTTGATGAGGCTGAGCAGGTGCCTGCCGCTCACCAGGACATTCTTCACGAAGCGGTCTTGTTTCTCGTTGAGGGGCCCGAAGGTCTTGGTCTGGAGCAGTTCGGAGAAGCCGAGGATGGAATTGAGCGGGGTCCGGAGCTCGTGGGACATATTCGCGAGGAACTCCGACTTGTACCGGGAGGCCTCGTCAGCCCGGCGCATGGCCACCTGGAGCTCCTGGGTCCGCTCCTCGACCCGCGCCTCGAGCAGCGCGGCCTCCTGCTTCAGCGCCTCGTAGAGCCGGGCGTTCTCCAGGGCGATCGCCGCCGGCTGGGCGAAGAGCTGGAGGAGCTGGAGATCCTCCGGGCTAAAGGTCCGGTCCTGCTCGGTGGAGTCCACATTGAGGATCCCGACGAGGCGATCCTCCATGAGAAGGGGCACGGCCATCGTCGCCCTGACCGTAGTGCGCTCCGGGAGCCGGTTCGGGAAGGCCTGGTAGTCGTTCACGATCAGGGACTGTCGGGTCGCGGCGACTGTCCCGATGCTCCCCTTGCCCAGGTGGATGGTCCTGTGGTGGTGGAGCGCGAAGTCCCCGGCCTCGGCCGTGACCGTCACGAGGTCGGCGGCCGCGCCCCGCTGGGCGAGCTGCGCGCTCGACACCCGCAGGAGGTCGCGGGCGGCCTTCACAATCTGGTTCAGGGTCTCGGCCAGGGCCAGGGGCCGGCTCAGCCCTTGCCCCACCCGCCAGAGGCGCTCGAGGGCCGCGGCCCGGGAGGTGGCCTGCCCGTATAGGAGGGCGGCGTGGCAGGCCAGGCTGGCGGCGTCGGCCAGGCGAATGAGGACCTGGAGATTTGCCAGGGAGAACGGCCGGCGCTCCCGGCGGGCGACCAGGAGGACGCCGAGCGGGGTCCCCTCGTGGAGGACCGGGACCGCGGCCAGCGCCACAATCCCCTCGGCGCGAACCACGGCATCCATTTCCTCGTTGTGGGGGAAGCGGG
>CAZRDA010000194.1:0-3910 GCA_964598715.1 uncultured bacterium
GTTCCGCCATCTCCCGGAGGTTCCGGGCGATGGCCTCCGCCTGGCCCCGCTCCTCAGCCCCCAGCCCGGGGTAGGCCCCGGGCGTGTCCACGAGGCAGACCACCGGCTTGCCGAACTTCTCGCCCAGTTTCATTGCGCGGAGGGCCTTCCGATACCCCTCGGGGTGGGCCATGGCGAAGTTGCGCGCGATCTTCTCCTTCGTATCCCGCCCCTTCTGCTGCCCCACGACCACCACCGCGATGCCGTTCAGGCGGGCCAGGCCCGCAATCATCGCCTTGTCATCGGCGAAGCCCCGGTCCCCGTGGATCTCCACAAAGTCGGTCATGAAGGCCTTGATGTAGTCCATGGTGAAGGGGCGGGCCGGGTGGCGGGCGATCTGGCAGCGCTGCCAGGGGGTCAATTTGGCCAGGGTGTCGGTCTGGAGCTTGGCGATCTTCTTCTCCAGTTTCCGGATCTCGTCGGAGAAGTCCACCTTCTCCCCGGTGGACATCTCCTGCAGTTCCCGGAGTTTCGCCTCCAGCTCCAGGATCGGGCGCTCGAAGTCGAGGGCGAACATGGCCACCTCCATCAGTAGAGCAGGAGCACGGTACCGCGGCCGAGCAGCGCCTCGGCTGCCGCCACGAAGTCCTCCCCGGCCGCGACGCCGCACCCCGGGTCCGCTTCCAGGAGGGCCGATCCCCCCGGCACCTCCAGGGCTACCGTGAGGGACGCGGGACCGGGATGCCGCGCCACCAAGTCTCGCAACCGCTGGAGCGTCTCGGCCGTGGCCGCGGCCCCGGCCACGGTGACACGGACGGCCCGCGCGGCCGCCCCCCGGAACTTGTCGAGCGGCTCCACGTCGCTCAAGAGCAACTTGGCCGAATCCTCCGCAATGTCCACCTGCCCCGTCACCAGGACGGCGGCGTCTTTGACCAGGTGGAGCATCTTGGCCCGGTAGAGGTCCGGGAAGGCCACGGTCTCCACGGAGCCGGTCTGGTCCTCCAGCGTTACGAAGGCCATCCGGTCCCCGTTCTTGGTCGAGATCTCCTTCACGGCGCTCACGATGCCGCAGACCCGCACCGTCGCCTTGTCGCGCAATCCCGGCAGCGTGTCAATCCGGGCCGCGTTCATCCGCTGCGTCACGGCGTCGTACTCGGCCAGCGGGTGGCCGGTGATGTAAAACCCCAGGGTCTCCCGCTCCGCCGCCAACAGTTGCTCTCGGGACCACTCGGGGACATCGGGCAGGCCGGGGGCGGCCACCGCCGGCCCCCCCCCAGCCGCCTCGAAGACCTCGAGGAGGGAGACCTGCCCCTGTGCGCGGTCCCGCTGGGCGGCCGAGGCGCCCTCCATCGCCTGATCCACGATGGCCATCAATTGCGCCCGCCGCGCGCCGAGCGAGTCGAAGGCGCCGCACTTGATCAGGCTCTCCAGCACGCGCTTGTTGACCAGCCGAAGGTCCACCCGCTGGCAGAAGTCGTGGACGCTCTTGAACCGGCCCTTGGCCGTACGGGACTCCAGAATAGAGTTGATGGCCAGGTCCCCCACATTCTTCACCGCCACCAGGCCGAAGCGGATCTTGTCCCCGACGACCGTGAAGCCGCTCCCCGACTCGTTCACGTCAGGCGGCAGGACCGTGATCTCCATCGAGCGGCACTCCTCGATGTACTTCACGATCTTGTCGGTGTCCGCCATTTCCGACGTGAGCAGCGCCGCCATGAACTCCAACGGGTAGTGCGCCTTGAGATAGGCGGTCTCGTAGGCGACGACGGCGTAGGCCGCACTGTGCGACTTATTAAATGCGTACCCCGCGAACCGGGCCATGAGGTCGAAGATCTTTTCAGCGGTCCGGGCCGGGATCCGCTTTGCCTTCGCGCCGTCGAGGAACTTCTTGCGCGTTTTCTCCATGAGCTCCGGGTCCTTCTTGCCCATGGCCCGGCGGAGCACGTCGGCCTCTGCCATGGAGAACCCGGCCAAATCGCCGGCGATGCGCATCACCTGTTCCTGATAGACCATGACCCCGTAGGTCTCCTTGAGGATCTCCTCCAGGGCGGGGTGGTCGTAGGTCACCTTCACCCGGCCGTGCCGGCGGGCGATAAAGTCATCAATCATGACCATGGGGCCCGGCCGGTAGAGGGCCACGAGGGCGATCACGTCCTCCAGCCGCCCCGGGTGGAGGCGTCGGAGGAGGTCTCGCATCCCCGACGACTCTAACTGGAAGACCCCATTGGTGCGGGCTTCCCCCAGTAGGCGGAAGGTTTTCTCATCGTCCGGGGCGATTGCCTCGATGTCCACAGTCTTCCCCTGCCCCTGGCGGATCAGCTCGAGGCTGTTGGAGATGACCGTGAGCGTCCGGAGGCCCAGGAAGTCCATCTTGAGGAGGCCGATCTTCTCGATGGCCCCCATGGCGTACTGGGTCGTGATCTCCCCCTTGCCCCCGCGATAGAGCGGGACGTGCTCGGTCAGGGGGTCCCGGGAGATAACCACGCCAGCCGCGTGGGTAGAGGCGTGGCGGGTCAGGCCCTCCAGCGCCCTGGCCGCCTGCCACAGCTCGGCCACCTCCGGGCGGCTCCGGACTGCCTCGGCCAGCGCCGGACTCTGAGCGTGCGCGTCGTCCAGCGTAATGTTGAGCGTCGCCGGAACCATCTTCGCCAACTTGTCCGCCTCGGAGTAGGGGAACGCGAGCGCCCGGGCCACGTCCCGGATGACCGCTTTGGCCCCCAGCGTCCCGAAGGTGATGATCTGGGCGACGTTGTCTTTCCCGTACTTCTCCGTGACGTAATTAATGACCTCGTCCCGGCGCTCGTAGGAGAAGTCAATGTCCATATCGGGCATGCTCACCCGTTCCGGGTTCAGGAAGCGCTCGAAGAGCAGCCCGTAGCGCAGGGGGTCAATGTTGGTGATGCCGAGGGCGTAGGCCACGAGCGAGCCGGCGGCCGAGCCCCGGCCCGGACCGACCGAGATGCCCCGCTCCTTCGCGAACCGGATGAAGTCCCAGACGATGAGGAAGTAGCCCGCGTAGCCCATCCGCTGGATGACGCCGAGCTCGGCCTTCAGGCGCTCCTCCTGCTGGGGGGCAACATTGGGGAAGCGCGCCCGGAGCCCCTTCCAAGCTAGATCGGCCAGGTAGCTCTCGAGGGTCTGTCCGGGCGGCACCTGGTAGTGCGGCAGGTGGATCTTCCCGAACTCGAGTTCCAGGTTGCAGCGCTCGGCCACGCTGACCGTGTTCTTCAGGGCCTCGGGGTAGTCCCGGAAGAGATCGGCCATCTGCTCCGGCGACTTCAGGTAGAACTCGTTGACCCCGAACCGCATCCGGTCCTTGTCATGGATGGTCTTGCCCGTCTGGATGCAGAGGAGGATCTCGTGGGCCCGGAAGTCATCCTGGTTCAGGTAATGGACGTCGTTCGTGGCGACCAGCGGGATCCCGAGGCTTCGGGCGATCCGAATCACCCCTTCGTTCACCGTCTTCTGCTCCGGGATCCCGTGCCACTGCATCTCCATGTAGTAGTTCTCGGGCCCGAAGACGTCCCGGTACCAGGCGGCCGCCGTCTTCGCCTTCGCCTCCTGCCCTTCCATCAGGAGCCGGCAGACCTCGCTGTTGAGGCATCCCGAGAGGACCAGCAGCCCCTTCGCGTGCTGCTGGAGGAGTTCCTTGTCCACCCGCGGCTTGTAGTAGAAGCCCTCCAGGAATCCGGCCGTGACCAACTTGATCAGGTTCTTGTAGCCGGCCTGGTCCTTCACCAGCACTGTGAGGTGGTTGGCCCCCTCGTAGGAGCCGTCCACGTTGCTCTTCTCGAAACGCGTTCCCGGCGACACGTAGAGTTCGCAGCCGACGATCGGCTTCAGCCCCTCCTTCTGGGCCAGCGTGTAGAAGTCCACGGCCCCGAAGAGGTTCCCGTGGTCGGTCAGGGCGAGCGCCGGCATCCGGAAGTCC
>CAZRDA010000195.1:0-3887 GCA_964598715.1 uncultured bacterium
CGGGTGGTGCCCGCGGCGGTCCTCAACGTACAAGAAGCGTACGCCTCCGGCCGCCCTTCTGCCGCCGCCCGCCCGGGCTGGCCGCGACGTAGCCCTTTCCTCGCATCGGGCGGAGGAGCGGCCGGCCCGGGGAAAGGGCGGCGGCGCCGAGGGCGCTTGTGATGCTCGTCATTTGGCCCGGCACCGCGGCCGTGGCATGAACACCATCTCCAACTCGTTGGAGTCACACTAGGGGACGGGATGGCGCGGAGGCAACGGGGGAAGGCGGGCGGATCCATCTTCCGCCGGATGGCGGTGGTGGGGGTGGGCCTCATCGGCGGAAGCCTGGCCGCCGCCTGCCGCAAGCGCGGTCTGGCGGAGGGGCTGGTCGGGTTCGACGCGGACGGCAGCGCGCTCCAGGAGGCGCTCGCCCTCGGCCTCGTGGATGAGGCGGCCCCCGATGCGGCCGCCGCGGCGGCCGGCGCGGACCTCGTCGTGCTGGCCGTTCCGGTCGGGGCGCTGGAGGAGGTTGCGGCCCGGATCGCGCCCGCCCTCACGCCGGCAGCGCTGGTCACCGATGTCGGGAGCGTGAAGGGGGTCCTGGTTGGCCACCTCGAGCGCCGTCTCCCGGCTGGCCGCTACGTCCCGGGCCATCCCATCGCTGGCCGGGAGCGCTCCGGTCCCGGCGCCGCCTCCGCGTCCCTGTTCGAAGGGGCCCGCTGTGTCCTCACCCCCACCCCCCGGACCGGCCGCCAGGCACTCGCCCGGATCCGACGCCTCTGGGAGGACGTGGGGGCGGTGGTGGAGATCATGGACCCTGCCGAGCACGATGCGGTCTTCGCGGCCGTGAGCCATCTCCCCCACGCAGTGGCCTATGCCCTCATGAACGCCATGCTGGACCTGGAGGCCGAAGGGCAGGACATCCTCCCCTATAGCGCGGGAGGTCTGCGCGACTTCACCCGGGTGGCCGCCTCCGACGCCGCCATGTGGCGCGACATCTTCCTGGCCAATCGGGAGGCGCTCACGGATGCCCTGCGCCGGTTTCGGAGCGCCCTGGCGAGGCTGGAGGCCGCCGTCATCGCCGGGGACGGGGCGGCCCTCTGGACCGAGTGCGACCGAGCCCGCCGGGTCCGCCGCGAGCTGGTCTAAGGAGGAAGGCGCGTGCCCATCATCCCCGTGGGCGGGCAGCGGCGGCGAGAGGTCGCCGTGCTGGTGGGGTTGCGCACGGGCCGCACGCCCCGGTGGGCGGCCGAGGATTCCCTCGAGGAGTTGGCCCGCCTCGCCGAGTCCGCCGGCGCCTCACCGCGCGTGACGATCCTCCAGGAGCGGGCAGCGCCGGACCCCCGGACGCTCATCGGGGCGGGAAAGGTGGAGGAGCTCCGGAGTCTCTGCCGCGAGGGAGTGGACCTCGTCATCGTGGACGAGGATCTGAGCGGGAGCCAGCAGCGGAACCTGGAGCGGGAGCTCGGCTGCAAGGTCCTGGACCGGGCCGGTCTGATCCTGGACATCTTCGCGCAGCGGGCCATGACCCGGGAGGGGAAGCTCCAGGTGGAGCTGGCCCAGCTCCAGTACCTTCTCCCCCGCCTGACCCGCCAGTGGAGCCACCTCGAGCGGCTGGGAGGCGGGATCGGGACCCGGGGTCCCGGCGAGACCCAGCTGGAGTCGGACCGGCGCCGGCTCCGGACCCGGATGGCCCGCATCCGGCGGGACCTGGGCAAGGTGCGCCGGCACCGGGGCCTGCTCAGGCGGCCGCGCCGGAAGATCCCGATCCCCACGGTCGCGCTGGTCGGATACACGAACGCCGGGAAGTCTTCCCTCCTGAATGCGCTCACCCGCGCAGGCGTCCATGTGGCCGACGTGCTCTTCTCCACTCTGGACCCGACCCTCCGGAAGCTCCACCTCCCCTCCGGGCGGGCGACACTCCTCTCCGACACGGTCGGCTTCATCCGGAAGCTCCCGCCGCAACTCGTGCAGGCCTTCCGGGCGACGCTGGAGGAGGTGCAGGAAGCCGATGCGCTGGTGCACGTCATTGACGCGAGCCACCCGCGCGCGCGGGAGCAGCGCGCAGTTGTGGAACGGGTCCTCGAGGAGCTGGGGGTGGCGGGCAAGCCGGTCCTCGCCGTCCACAACAAGGTGGACTGCCTGCCGGAAGCCGCCGCCGCGGCGCTCGCCCGGGAGGAGGCGGCCGTGGCCGTCTCCGCCCTCACCGGGCAGGGACTCGATGCCCTCCGCAAGGCGCTGGACGTCCTCCTGGAGGCGACGGCGATCGACCACCCGGGCTCCCGTCCACCGGTCCGGGCAGAGGAGCGGCGGCAGGGATGAAGCATCCGGGCTTCGAGGGGATCCTGGTCCTCGCGCTCCTGGCCGGCTGCGTCGCTCAGGAACTGTCGGTGGCCGTGGTGGATAACGCCGAGTACAGCGTGGCGACCGGGATGCGCTTTTTGGGCCGGGGGCAGTACGGGCCCGCCCTGGCGGAGTTCGAGCGGGCCCGGGCGATCAACGAGAACTTCGCCCCGGCGTACCTGGGGATTGCGCTGGCGAAGGCTCACCTCGCGGACGCCGGATCCGCGATGGCCGCGCTGGAGGAAGCCCGGCGGCGCAACGGGATGACCGTCCACACGGCGGCCATCACGGTCCTCACGATCCTGAAGCCTCCGAGGTGGTTGGAGGAGGCGGAGCGGGAGTTCGAGGCGGGCCGCAGCAAGAGCGCGCGCGATCCGGAGTTGCTCCTGGCGATGGGCCGCGCCTATAAAACTGCCTTCGCCTTCGACAGGGCCGCGGCTCTTCTCCGCCAGGTTCTGGCGCAGAAGAGGGGCCTGGAGGAGGAGGCGCTCGAGGAGGTCCGGGCCCTGGACAAGATCCAGCGCGCCGCGCCGACCAGCGAAACGGCCAAGCGGGTGGCGCTGAAGGGTCAGGTCACGCGCGGCGAGTTGGCCGCCCTGCTGGTGGAGGAGATGGGCTGGCCCCACCTGCCGGAAGTCGCGCGGCAAGCGGCGGAGCCGGCCATGGCCTATCCCTTCGCGACGGATCTGGAGGAGTCACGCCACCGGGAGGCGGTGGAGGCGCTGCTGACCCGGCCGGTCCGGGGCCTCCGCCTCTTCCCGGATCAGACCTATGCTCCGGATCTCCCCGTCTCCCGGGAGGTCTTCGCCGTCGCGCTGGAAGACATCCTCCTCCGCGTGAAGGGGGAGGATCTCCGGGGGGCCGCCGTCGGGACCCCCACCTCTCGCTTCAGCGACCTGCCCACGGATCACTTCGCGTTCAGCGCCGCCATCCTGCTGACCCGCGGCGGCCTCTTCGAGGGGCGCCCGGACGGCAGCTTCGGGCCCCGGGAGAGCGTGCCGGGACCCGACGCGCTGCTGTCCTTGCGAAAGCTGCGGGACGTCCTGCAGGCCCCGTGAACCTCCCGAACGGCCTCACCCTCGTCCGCGTCCTGCTGGCGCCCGCCATCGTTATCCTGCTTGTCTATCACCACACCGGGGCCGCCCTCATCACGTTCCTCGTGGCTGGCCTCACGGATGCCCTGGACGGGTTCTTCGCGCGCTCCCGGCGACAGCGGACAGAACTGGGCGGGATCCTGGACCCCCTGGCCGACAAGGCGCTCCTGGGGTCGGCATTCGTGGCACTCGGGATCCTGGGGAATCTGCCCCTCTGGCTCGTGATCATTGGGGTCAGCCGCGATACCATCCTGATCGCGGGGTCGCTCATCCTCTATATCCAGGTGGGCCGCCTCGGGAACCCCCCCTCGGCGCTGGGGAAGGTGACAACCCTGCTCCAACTCGTCACGATTCTCCTCGCCATGGGAGCAGACCTGCGGCCGTCGCTCACACGCGCCCTCTCCCCGGTCGTGTGGGCCACCGCGGCGGCGACGGTTCTCTCGGGCCTGCACTATATCGTCCAGGGGGCCC
>CAZRDA010000196.1:0-3874 GCA_964598715.1 uncultured bacterium
GTCCCCACCAGGTCCGCAACGAGGCCGGGCTCCTCGACGATGGGCAGGATGAGGGGGAGCCCTCCCGCGGCGCTGACAGCCCGGGTGTAGTTGTCCCGGATGAACTCCCACTGCTCCTGGCCGTCGTGATGATGCCAGGCGGTGACCCCGATCCGCGGTCGCATCAGACCTCCCTCCGCGCCGGCCGTGACACCGGGCGCCCCGCGCGCACGCCCGTCAGTCTGCCCGCCTCCACCGCCACCTGCCCGTTCACCAGCACCCAGGCGATCCCGCTGGGAGCCCGGTAGGGGTCCTCGTAGGAGGCCTCGTCCTTCACCCGATCCGGGTCGAAGAGGGTGAGGTCGGCCATCGCCCCGGGGATCAGCCGCCCTCGGTCGGCCAGCCCGAGCATCCGGCACGGGTCCCAGGTCATCTTCCGGATGGCGGTGGCCAGGTCGAAGAGTCCCAGGTCGCGCACGCAGTGGCCCAGGACCCGCGGGAACGTCCCGAAGCCGCGGGGGTGAGGGCGCCCGCCGCTCAGGGGCCCGGTGAAGTTCCGCGTCCCGGCGTCGGAGCCGATCATGACGTAGGGCTTGGCCAGGATCTGCCGCAGGTTCTCCTCGGACATCGTAAAGTAGATCGCGTCCACCTGCATCTTCTCGGTCACCAGCAGGTCCAGGACGAAGGGGAGAGGCACTTGCCCCGCGGCCGCCGCCGCCGCGCCCACCCGCATCCCCTCGAACCGCTTGTTCCCCTTGGTCACCACCTCGGCAATCATCACCCGGCCCCAGAAGTCTCCGGTCTTCCCCTGCGTCGCGAGTTCGGCGCTGAGGCGCTCCCGGACACCCGGGTCCCGCAGGCGCGCCACCTGCGCGTCGCGCCCGCCCTCGAGCGCCCAGGAGGGGAGGCAGGCCGACAGCCCGGTGTTGGCCGCGGTGTAGGGGTAGCGGTCGCAGCGGACCTTGAGGCCCAGCGCAAGGGCGCCCTCGATCCGGGCAAATGCCTCCGGTAGTTTCCCCCAGTTCTTCTCTCCGGAAGTCTTGAGGTGGGAGATCTGGAGAGGGATGGCGGCCGCCTCGGCCACGCCAAGGATCTCATCGAGCGATTCCAGGAGCCCATCCCCCTCGCTCCGGATGTGGGCGGTGAGGATCCCGCCCGCCTCCCGGACGACGGCGGCGAGGGGCGTGAGCTCCTCCGGCTTCGCGAAGCAGGCCGGGGCGTAGGCCAGACCCGTGGAGAGGCCGACCGCCCCCTCGGCCATCCCCCGGCGGGCCAGCGCGGCCATCCGCTCGGCTTCCTCGGGCGTCGGGGCCCGGTTCGCCCCGCCCAGGATCGAGCCCCGGAGCGTGTTGTGGCCGATCAGGAGCGCGAAGTTGATGCCGATCCGCTCCCGGGCGAGGCGGGCGAAGTACTCCGCCACCGTCGAGAAGCCCAGGCGGAGGCCGTAGGTCTCCCGGTAGGTCTCCTCGCGCTCCCGCTGCCACGGGCCGGCGATGGGGGCGGCAGCGTAGCCGCAGTTGCCCCCCACCTCCAGGGTCACCCCTTGCAACAGCGAAGACTCCGCCTCCGGGGCCAGCAGCAGGTGGTAGTCCGAGTGGGAGTGGATGTCCACGAAGCCGGGGGCTGCGGCAAGCCCGGCGCCCTTCAGGACCCGCCGCGCCGCGCCGGCCACCTCCGGGTCGACGGCGGCGATCCGGTCCCCCTGGATGGCGATGCTCCCCTCGACCGGGGGAGCGCCCGTCCCGTCGTACAGAAGCGCATCGGCGATGAGCAGGTCGTACATCGCGCGCGCGGTCCTCCGCTATGGCCTCGGGCTCCCCGGCCGCGGGACCGGCCGACCCCCCAGCAGGACCTCGTGGAGCGTCAGGTCCTCCTCCAGGATCACCAGGTCGGCCAGCGCCCCGGGGACGATCCGCCCCCGGTCCGTGAGGCCCAGGAGGCGGGCCGGCGTCTCGCTCGCCATCCGCGCGGCATCCCGCAGGCTCGCCGCGCCGAACTCTACCACGCGCTTCAGCGCAACGTCCATCGTGAGGAGGCTCCCGGCGAGCGTCCCCTCCGCCGTGACGGCGCGACCCTCCCGGAGCATGACCCGCTGGGCCCCGAGGGGGAAGACGCGCCCGGGCTCCTGCCCCTCGGCGCAGCCGGCCAGACTGACGGCGTCCGTCGTCAGGGCGGCCGCCGCGGGGCCCTTCAGGCGCAGCACGAGGGCGAGAACGGTCGGGTGGACGTGAACGCCGTCGGGGATCAGGCCCACGCTCACCCGGCGGTCGGCCAGCGCCGCCCCGGCCGCCCCGGGCTCCCGGTGATTGAGGGGCGCCATGGCATTGAAGAGGTGGGTCGCGTGGCGGATCCCGGCGGCGACCCCGGTGCTCGCCTGCTCTACCGTCGCGTCGGTGTGCCCCATGGCCACGAGGCACCCGCGCGCCGCGGCGGCGGCGATCATGTTGAGGGCGCCCGGCACCTCCGGCGCCAGCGTGAGCAGCCGGATCATCCCGCCGGCTGCCTTCCAGAGTCGCTCGAGGGCCTCGAGCCGGGCGGGGTGGATCGCCTCCCGGGGATGGGCGCCGGCGCGCTTCGGGTTGAGAAATGGCCCCTCCAGGTGGATGCCGGGCATGCGCGGCAGGTCGGGCGCCGCCCCCCGGAGATCAGCCGCGATCGCCGCGAGGGCGCTCTCCAGGCGGGGGAGCGTATCAGTAATGATGGTCGGGAGGAGGGTTGTCGTGCCGTGGCGCAGGTGGAACGTGGCCGCCGCCGCCCGGTGCGCGGGGTCGCCGTCGGCGAAGTCGAAGCCGCCCCCGCCATTCACCTGATGATCCACGAACCCGGGGAGGATGAGGCGCCCCTCGAGGGACCGGCTCCGGCCGGATTTGCCCCGCGGCGCCCCTCGGCCGACGGCGGCGATCCGGTCCCCGGTGAGCGCCACGTACCCCCGGGGGATCTCCTCCCGGGGAGTGAGAATGCGGGCGTCGGTCAAAATCAGGGGAGCGGCTCGCCTCACGTGCGGGGCCCTCCGGCCGTCCCCGGGGTCGGGCGCGCCGACCGCCGCGCCCGGATCACGACCCGATCCACGACGGTTCCCGCCGGATCCCGGAGCGTGGCCTCGTCCCCGTCGTTGTTCCAGACGGGGCCTCCGACCCGCCAGTACAGGCGCGCCTGCCCGGCCTCCTCGAGCGCATCCGTCCCCTCTCCTGAGAAGACCAGGACCGTGTAGCCCGGGTGCAGGGTGAGGGACGGGAACCGGTAGCGGTGGCCGAAGCGATCCTGGAGGGTGTAGCCGGCGAGCGGGGCGGGCGCTTTCGCCACGCACGCAATCCGGACGTACTCCCCGTTCGGGTCCTCCCGCTCGTCTCCCGGGGGATCGGCCCGGACGCTGGTGATCTTGAACGGCCCGCGGATCCCGCCTGCGCCCCACATCCCGCGGCCGGCCTCCTGGGCCTCGCGCTGGATGGCAAGGAACGATCCCGCGTGCTTCGCGTTCGGCGGGATGAGGAGGACATGGGCCAGCCCCTCCCGGAGGAGGATCGCGCTCACGGAGATTCCCCCGACGTGGACGAAGGCCAGCAGCCGCCCGTACTGGTCCCGGATCTCCGTATCGGTCTCGAGCGTCACGGCCCGCCCCCGCACCAGCGCGGCGTTGCGGGCGGTGGCCTCGGCGGCGAAGGGCTGCCCCGTCTCCGGCGTGTTGATCCCCAGGTAGCGGACCCGTTCACCGGACTCGAGGACGACCGTGTCCCCATCCAGGACGCGCGTCACCCGGGCGGGGGCGCCCGGGAGGGCCGTGCCGGCCAGGGCCAGGAAGAGGGCGAGGGCGGGGAGCGCGGACCGGGCGGGGCGCGTCATGCTCACAGGGCCGGGATCCGGTCGCGGTAGCGCGCCTCGAGGGCGCGGTTGTGCT
>CAZRDA010000197.1:0-3857 GCA_964598715.1 uncultured bacterium
GGCTCCCGGCCGGCCGCTAGACCTCTCAGGAGCCCCCGAAGCCGATGGTGACCCGGCCCTGCTCGACGATGACGGGGACCTCCCGCTTTCCCTTGGAGTACTGGAGCATCTGCTCCAAGTCGGCCTTCTTCTTCGTCACGTCAATGTAGGTGAAGGGCACCTTCCGCTTCGTGTAGTCCTCCCGGGCCTCGGTGGTGAAGGGTCAGGTGTCCTTTCCGAAGATCAGGACGGAGTCCGCCATGCCGGTTGCCTCCTTTCCCGGGGCCGAGCACCCCGACGACCCGAGCAGTATAGCCGGGCCGGCGCGCCCGTGCCAAGGGGAGAAGCAGGCTTGAGCCCGGCCGCGACGGCCCGCGTCGCCATCGTGACGGCCGCCGGCAGCGGGATCGGGCGGGCCACGGCGCTCCGCCTGGCCCGCGATGGCGCGGCCGTGGCCTGCGTGGACATCAGGCCGGAGGCCGCCGACGCGACGTCCCGGCAGATCGCGGAAGCCGGGGGCAAGGCCCTGGCGCTTGCCCGCGACGTCCAGGAGGGGGACCAGGTCGCCACCATGGTGGACCGGGTCCTCGAGGCATGGGGCCGGATTGACATCCTGGTCAACGGCGTCGGCGGCGGCCAGCGCGCCGCCTCCATCCTGGAGATCAGCGAGGAGGCCTGGGGGCAGATGCTCCGCTTGAATCTCACCAGCACCTTCCTCTGCTGCAAGGCGGTCCTCCCCGTGATGCTGAAGCAGGGCTACGGCCGCATCGTGAACATCGCCTCGATCGCGGGCCGCTCCGTCAGTACCCTCCAGGGCGCTCACTACACCGCGGCGAAGGCCGGGGTCCTCGGCCTCACCCGCCACCTGGCCCGCGACGTGGCTGGCCGCGGGATCACCGTGAACGCCGTCGCCCCCGGCCCGATCGCGACCGACCGGATCCTCTCCTCCTTCACCCCGGAGGAGCGGGAGCAGGCCCTCGGGCGCAGCCCCATGGGGCGGCTAGGCACGCCGGAGGAGGTCGCCGCCGCGGTCACCTTCCTCGCCTCGGCCGAGGCCTCCTTCGTGAGCGGCGCCACGCTCGACGTCAACGGCACCCTGCTCATGATCTGAACCCCGGGCCGCGGGGGCAGCGCTGGCCGACCGGCAAGGAGCCGGCTCAGCGCATGTTGCCGGTGTGGCCCAGGGAGTAGCGGCCCGGCTGCGGCCACACCGTGAGCCCATGGGGCTCGCGGCCCACCGGGATCTTGGTGACCTGCCCCGAGGCCGTGTCGATCGCGTAGACGACGTTGTCGTAGCGGCCGGACAGCCAGAGGGTCTTGCCGTCCGCGCTCACGTTGCCCATGTCCGGACTGCCTCCGTCCGGGATGGGCCACGTCGCCTCGATCTTCCCGGTGGCGAAGTCAATGACGCTCACGCTCCCCTTGCCGCGCGGCGGCCCGCCCACGTGGTCGGAGCCCCGGTTGGCGGCGTAAAGCTTCCGGCCGTCGCGGCTGGGGTAGAGACCGTGGGTGCCGACGCCGGTCGGGATGAAGCTCGTCTCCGTAAACGACTCGCCGTCCACGGTGTAGACGCCGCCGCGCTTCATCTCCGCGACGAAGAAGATCCGGCCGTCCGGCGAGAGGCGGATGTCCTGGGGCATTCCTCCACCGGAGAGCTGCAGGTAGCCGAGGACCTTCCGGTTGATCCAATCAACCTTGACCAGGCTGCCCTGGAATTCGCAGGTCGCGATCAGGTAGCGGCCGTCAATGGAGAAGTCCGCGTGATTGACCCCCGCGCACTTCGGGACAGCCACCGAGCCGAGCAGCTTGAAGGTCTGCGGATCCCGGAAGTCGAGCCGCTTGAAGGCCTCGGCGACCACGATGGCGAACCGGCCGTCGGGGGTGAAGTACATGTTGTACGGGTCGTCCACGGGGATGGGCGTGCCCGGCTTGCCTGTCGTCGGGTCAATGGGCGTGAGGCTCCCATCGGTCCGGCCCTCCGCATTGTTGGTCACCCAGAGGGTCTTGAGATCCCAGGAGGGGACCACGTGCTGCGGGTTGAGGCCGACCTTGAAGCGGTCCACGACCTTGAGCGTGGCGGGGTCGATCACGTAGACGTCGTGTGACTTGACGTTCGGCACATAGACGCGGGGCAGGGCGCCGGCGACGGCGGGGGCGAACATGTTGGTCCCGACGTGGCTGTAGAGGTTGGAGGGATCGGTGACCGGGGGCATGCCCGGGATGGTCTCCACCGCCGCGCCCGGTCGGGCGGGCGCCTCGGCCCAGGCGCTCGAGGCGGCGGTCACGTTTCCCCGCGGCGAGTCGTCCCCGGCGAGACGGGCGAGCGCCAGGATGAGGACGGTCAAGGCGCCGAGGTGCGCGATCGTCACGCCGTGCTCCCTATTGTCCTGCTCGGAGGGACCGCGCCCTGCGGCGAATACCCCTGCCCCCCCTTCCCGTGTCGCGCAACCCCGCGGGCGGGCGCGTCAGGGTTGCAGGACGATTTTCCCGAAGTGCTGGCGGCCCTCCATCCGGCGCTGGGCGGCGGCGGCCTCCTTCAGGGGGAAGGTGCTGTCCACCACGCCTTTCAGTTCTCCGGACTCCACGAACTTCCAGAGGGCCAGGAGGTCCCCCTTCCGCCCCATGTAGCTCCCCAGGATGGAGAGTTGCTTGCTGAAGAGAAAACGGAGATCGGTGGTCGCGTTGAATCCGGTCGTGGCCCCGCAGGTCACCAGGCGCCCGCCGGGCGTGAGGGCCGCGAGACACTTCGCCCAGACGGCCTCGCCCACGTGCTCGAAGACCACATCCACGCCTCGCTTCCCGGTGAGGGTCCGAACCTCGGCGGCGATGTCCTGGCTGGCGTGGTTGATCCCGTGATCCGCGCCGAGCGCCTTGGCCTTGGCCAGCTTCGCCTCGCTGCCGGCCGTCGCTATGACCCGCGCCCCGAGGAGTTTCGCGATCTGGACCGCCGCCGCACCGACGCCGCTCCCGGCCCCGATGACCAGGACCTCTTCTCCTCGTTGCACCCGGGCCAAGGGGACCAGCATGTTCCAGGCCGTCAGAAACGTGAGTGGGACTGCCGCGGCCGTCTCGAATGAAAGATGCTCGGCCAGGGGGATGGCGTTCACCTCCGGGACCTTGATGTACTCCGCGTAGCCCCCGTCCACGTCTCCGTAGCCTCCCAGGATCTGGAACTGCCGGCAGAGGTTGTCCCGCCCGCCGAGGCAGAGCGCGCACTGCCCGCAGGAGACCGCAGGCATCAGGACGACGCGCTGGCCCGGCTTCACCCGCGTGCAGACCGCGCCCACCGCCGCCACCTCCCCCGCCACATCGGCGCCCGAGATGTGGGGGAGGTGCACCTTGACCCCCGGCAGGCCCTTCCGCAGCCAGAGGTCCAGGTGGTTCAGCGCACAGGCCCGGACCCGGACCAGGATCTCGTGGGCCGCGGGCTTCGGGTCCGGGGCATCCTCGTAGCGGAGAACCTCCGGGCCGCCATGCTCATGGAAACGGACCGCCTTCATGCCATTCTCCTTGAACCGTCGCCCCTACCTCACAGCGGGCTCCGAGGCCCGGTCGAAGTCGTCCTTGAGGCGGCGGATCTCCACGTAGCAGCGCATGACCTCGTCGTGGGGGTAGGGGATGGCTCGCCAGAGTTCCACCACCTTGAGCGCAATGGGGCGGGCCTGCTTGACGATCTCGACGCGGCGGCGGCTCGCCTCGGTGAGCGGCTGCTGCTCCAGGAAGGCGATGAGGCCCTCCTCGTCATTGGCGGCCACCAACTGATCCGCCCGCTGCCGCGCCTCCGCGGGGGCATCCTCCGTCAGCAGGCCCCGCAGGGTGAGCATGCGGAACGGGGTATAGAAGAGTTGCTTCATCGCCGCTCCGCTCCCGCCGGCCTT
>CAZRDA010000198.1:0-3850 GCA_964598715.1 uncultured bacterium
GTGACGGCGGCGGAGTTCCGGCGCAGGCTGGACCTGGAGCGGGAGCGGGTCCCGGTGCACCTGCACGCCATGATGGAGTCCGCCGACGTGCAGAAGCGGTACGCCCAGGACCTCGTCCGGCGGGAGATCCTCCTCCAGGAGGCGGCTCGGCGGAAGATTGACAGCCGGCCCGCGGTGACGGACCGGGTGCAGCAGGTGAAGGAGCAGATGGTCCTCCAGACCCTCATCAGGGAGGAGATCAGCGAGAAGGTGCGGGTGCCGGAGGCAGAGGTCCAGACGTACTACGACGGTCACCCGGAGGAGTTCAGCCGCGACCGCTTGCGGGCCGGGCACATCCTGGTGCAGACGGAGGGGGAGGCGCAGCAGGTCCTGGAGCGGCTGAAGGGGAAGGAAGGGTTCGAGGCGCTGGCCCGGCGCCTGTCCCTGGATAAGGTCAGCGGCGCGAAGGGCGGGGACCTGGGCACCGTCGAGCGCGGGAGCATGGTCGCGGATTTCGAGAAGGCCGCGTACGCCCTCAAGGTGGGAGAGGTGAGCCCCCCCGTGAAAACCCGGTTCGGCTACCACATTATCCGGGTCACCGAGCGGGAGAAGCGGCCGGTCGCCCCATTCGCCGAGGTCCGTGAGGGGCTGACGCAACGCCTCGTGGGGGAACGCCAGCAGGCGGCCTTCGAGGCCTTTGTGGCGGGGCTGAAGCAGCAGGCCACGGTGGAGGTTCGGGAGGAGCTCCTGCCGGTCCCGGCACCGGAGAGCCCCTCGGCGCTTCCGGGCCCGTCACCAACCCCTCCCGCGCCCGGGGAGGCCAAGTGAGGCGGATCACCGGGACCGTGATCCTCGGGGCGGCGGCCGCGCTGGCGCTCGTGCGCGGGCCAGCCGGCGCCGTCACGATCGAGCGGGTGGTGGCCGTCGTGAACGAGGAGGTCATCACCCTGACCGAGCTTCAGGAGGAGCGGCAGGCGGCGGCGGCCCGCCTCGTCGCGACGGGGGAGGACCGCGGTCTTGCCGACCCCGCCGCGCCGGAGCGCAGAATCCTGGAGGAACTGGTTGAGCGTCGCCTGCTCCTGCAACAGGTGTCGCGGGAGGGAATCCGGGTGGAGGCGGCGGAGGTGAGTGCCGGCATCGAGGATCTCAAGAGCCGGAACGGGCTGGCGGACGACGCGGCGCTGGAGGCGGCGCTCCGCAGAGAGGGCCTCACCCCCCCCCAGTTCCGCCGGCGCCTCCAGGACCAGATGGCCATCGGGAAGCTGCTCGCGCGCAGGGTCCGGGGGAGCGTCATCCTCACCGATGAGGAACTGGAGACGTACTACCGGACCCACCTTCCGGAGTTTACCTCGCCTCCCCAGGTGCAGCTCCGGCATCTGTTGATCGCGGTGCCCAAGGGGGGAGATCCGGAAGGGGAGGCCGCGGCGGCCAGCCGGACCGCCGAGGCCCTGGCGGCCCTGATGGGGGGTGCGCCCTTTGCGGCCGTGGCCGCCCGGTTCTCCGACGGCGCGACGGCGGCGCAGGGGGGGGAGCTGGGCGTTCTCCGCCACGGGGAACTTGCACCCGAGTTGGAGCGGGTGGCCTTCGCCCTCCTGCCGGGACAGATGAGCGCTCCGATCCGGACCGCGGCCGGCTACAACATCCTCCTGGTGGAAGCGCAGGAGACCCCGGTCGTCTCCTTCCCGCAGGCCCGCGACAAGATCCGCGACCGCCTCTTCCAGCAGAAAGCCCAGAAGCGCTACCAGGACTACCTCGCCGAACTCCGCCAGAAAGCCTACGTCGAGATCAAGCTCCCCTAGGAGTCCGTCCGAGTATCGCTCGCGGAGCGTGGGCGGGGCCGACGGTTTGAGCGCCCGCCAGCCCCGTGAGTCCGGAGGGACCCGCCGGGATCCGCCTCGCCGGGGGTGGGTTCGGTTACGCCGTGGCCTACCGCCCGCTCCGGTAGAGCTTCAGGAGGTTGCGCCCGGTGCAGATCAAGGCCCACTCGGCCTGCACTTTGGCGAGCCCGCGCAGGAGCAACTGCCGGAAGCCCCGGGCCTGCTTGATGAGCCCAAAGACCGGCTCGACGATCGCCTTCCGGCGGGCGTACAGCGCCCCCCCCCGCTTCGTCCGGAGCTTCCGGTGCATGCGGTCCCGAGGGCCGAGGGCGCGGGGGGGCCGGCCCCGCGGGGCCGGCGGCGGCGGGCCCCCGTGCTTGACCTT
Source organism: uncultured bacterium (assembly GCA_964598715.1). Lineage (GTDB taxonomy): Bacteria > Methylomirabilota > Methylomirabilia > Methylomirabilales > JACPAU01 > JACPAU01. The sequence goes on from CAZRDA010000198.1 coordinate 2,182, forward strand.
CGTGGTGGCGAGGAACGGCTCGATCCGCCGGCGCGTGAGGGCGGCGGCGGTGGCGGCGCTCCATCACGCCTCCTCTTGTGCTGGGGTCACGCGCACTAGAGAGGACTGCGCGTCAAGCGCAAGAGGAAGGATTACTCAGCCGGACTCCTAGCGGCGATCAAACGACAGGCGCCATCCAGACCATCATCGTAGGCTCGGGTTGCGCAGGTGGCCTGCGAGAGGTTGCTTCACATCGGATAAGACAGGATGGTCTGGTACGTCCGCCAGTCGAGTGGTCGCGCCGGCAGGCTGCGAACCACCGACTCAGCCCCGTGCCGGTTCGTTTCCAGGCCCAAACCTGCCTCTTTTGCATCGGCCTCTGCTTGGCTTCCTGAAAGCTCCGGCTATTCTCGCGCTGCTTGGCGATCATGGCCGCGCAATCGGCCAGCATCTTCATCTTGCTCTTCCCCGATCTTCTGTCCGGCGAGCCGATCAATCTCCTGAGTCTGGCCCGGGTCCTTCTTCGCCGAGTCCCGTGCCGCGTCCAGGGACGCTTGCCCCTCGCGCATGTTGTCTTGTACCTGCCCACGGCAGCGGACCATCTCGCGCTCAAGGCCCTGGTCGATGAGGACGCCCACATCCACCAGGCCCACGGTCCCCTGGAAAGTCCCACGTTGGTAGAGCAGGTGATCTCGCTGGACCCAGACCTTGCCTGCCGCGATTTCTCCGCCGCCCAGCGTCCACGTGGAGGCATATGGGCATGGCCCACGGCCCGTGAAGGCGTTTGCCGGCGATGAACCTCTCCCCGATGGCTAGCTAATATTGGCGCATGAAACCCCACCAGACATTGCATTGTGCTTGCCTGTCTGAACACCGAAGGCGTAACGAATTCTGTTGACGAGAAAAGGGGGGGGCCTGTATAAGACAGTTGCGCCGAGGCGCCGGATCAGGGGCTGCCGCTGGTGAGGGAAAGGTTTCACGGTACGAACTCAGGGCTCCTGTGGGAGCTCTACCCACCCGGATTTCGCATCAGAGAGAATCAGCCTCGTCGGTTGGGTGGAGGCCGCGCCGGCCTCCCAGTTCCCGGGGGTATCCAATCTCGATGAGGGCGGGATTGGGAACGCAAAGTGGGAGTTCGTGACCCCTTGCGTTGAAGTTGGGAGATGCTCGAAGCTCATGTTGAGGGCTAGGAGGCCGAGTGCCTGCCAACTGCCTTGCTCGTTTGTTCCGCGGGTGAGTAAAGCCTCACCAGCTACCGTTGCCTGAGGCGCCTCGGGGGGGCATGGCTGTCTGGCTCCTTCAAGTCATAGCAATGGCCGATGATCCGTTGTTGGCTTGCGTCGAAGTGGGAGGTCACGCGGGGTGAACCCGACTAGCGAGGCCAGGGAGATTCATCCGTTCTCTTTGGTGGTTGCCGAGTCGGGCCGCGCCCTTCCCCGGAACTGACTGAGTGCACGATGGAGTGGAACCTCGGGGCCGCGGGTTGTGTGTGGGAAAGGGGGATCTCCGATGAAGAGAGTGATGAGTGTTATGCTGCCAGCCGTAGCTCTCGCCTTGGTGCTCTCTAGTCCGGTAGTTGCGGTCGAACTGAAGGATTCTACCAAGTGTCCACCGAACTTTGCACGACTTCTCGAGAAGGAGGGCAAGAAGGAGATCGTCTTCGGAACGGGGATAACGGCGTACGACCCCA
>CAZRDA010000199.1:0-3840 GCA_964598715.1 uncultured bacterium
GAGCCCTCGCCTTCGCGGCGATCTGCTTCTTCAGCCTATCCTCCATCCTGAGCGTAGTCATAGTACTCATGCTGTTCTGCTCCTCTCCGGTTGTGCTGTCCCGGGATTCAGCCCTTCATGGCGAATACAATGTAATACACGCTTTGGTGCGTGTCAAGCACGTACTGTGCGAGCGGGACTGTCAAATCCGCCTCCGCTGTCTGGGGCGGCTAGCGCATGCCGGAGCCCTGGGAGGGTTGTGTTTCCCTGTGCGTGGCGCGAACCACGAGGCTAGCGGTAGAATTCCCCCCGGTCGCCGGCCGTCACTTCGATGGCCTTCGGCGTATCCCCCCGCACGATGCTGAGGAGGATCACCGCGCCCGGCTGGTGCTTCCACAGCTCCGTGTAGAATTCCCGGCGGCTGGTCAGGCGGATGACATCGAGGCCGATGAGGAGGTCCCCCTCCTGCACGCCGGCCCGCGCCGCCGGGGACCCCGGGATGACCCCCACGACCTTCAGCCCTCCCGCCCCCCCCTGGCTGAAGAGTCCGAGCCACGCGCGCGGCGGGCGGCTGACGATGCGCCCGTGCCGGAGGAGCTCGTCCCGCTGGCTGCGGAACAGGTCCACGGGAATCGCCAGGGAGGCGCGGGCCACCTCCGCCAGGCTCAGGCAGACCACCCCCAGCATCCGGCCCTGCGGATCGCACAGGGCGCCCCCGCTGAAGCCGGGGTTGGGGGCGCTCACCTTGAGGGCCCGATCCAGCATATACTCCCACGTGGCCTCGAACGGCCCCACCTCGGTGAGGAGCCCCGACCGGAGCCGCCGGGCCGTCCGAGTGGTGCTGGCCAGGAGGAAGACGGGTTGGCCCGGTGCCGCTGCCTCACCCAGGGGGATGGGCGGGCCGAGCCCACGGGGAACTCTGACGAGGGCGAGCCCGCTGTCGAACTCCCTGGCCACGACCTCCCCCTTGACCCGCCGGCCCTGCGCTCCGGTGACGGTCAGGCCAGCCGCCCCCAGGGTGACGACGCTGAGCGTGAGAACCAGATCCTCCTCGACGAGCGTCCCGGAGCCCACCCGCTCCGCCCCCAAGGAGAGGACGGAGGGGTGGTTCGGCGTGACCCGCACCTCGAGGTGCACGCTCGAGGGAACGACTCGCTGCGCTAACTGAGGAGGCGCATCCATGGCTGCTCCGCCGCCCCGCCGCTCTCCGAAGCGAGCGCTGGATATCACTGCCGTCGTCCGGGTCCTGAAGCGGGCCGTCCGCGCCTGGGCGCCGCCCGCCGTCGCCCGGGTTCAGGCCGCCGCGCCTGACCCGTTCCGGGTCCTGGCCTCCTGCCTGCTCAGCCTCCGGACGAAGGACGCGGTCACCGAGGCGGCATCCCGCCGCCTCTTCTCCCTGGCCGACACGCCGGCCGCGATCCTCGCCCTGCCCCGCCCGGCGATCGAGCGGACCATCTACCCGGTCTGTTTCTACCGGGTGAAGACCCGGACCCTCCACGCGGTCTGCCGCGACCTGCTTACCCGCTTCGGCGGCCAGGTCCCCGACACCCTGGAGGAGTTGCTCACCCTGAAGGGGGTGGGGCGGAAGACCGCGAACCTGGTCGTAACGGTAGGCTACAACAAGGCGGGCATCTGCGTCGACACCCACGTCCACCGGATCTGCAACCGCTGGGGCTACGTCCGAACCAAAACGCCGGAGGCGACGGAGCAGGTGTTACGGGCGATCCTGCCCCGCAAGCACTGGATCGTCTTTAACGATCTGCTGGTGCCATTCGGCCAGAACTGCTGCAAACCCATCTCACCCCTGTGCAGCCGCTGCCCGGTCGAGGTCCACTGCGCCAAGGCGGGCGTCACCCACCACCGCTAGCCTCCCTTGGTCAACGGGGGGTGGTTCGCTCCCCCCGCCCGGCCCCGGAATGTGGCCCAAATGTTTGTTCGCTGTCCGGCCGGCACCCTGCCCCCGTGGCGAGTCCCTCGCAGCCATAATAATGAGACAATTATGCTGACAGTCGCCGGAGCGTTTGTCGACGGCGACGGTCCCCAGCAACCGTTGACAAGCCCTTGGAAATTCGAGAGCATCTCCCCTACCGTAAGAATCGTGGCCGCTGGGATATGCTGACCAGCATACTCATTAGTTAGATCTTCAGAAAGGCTTCACGCCCGTGACATCACCCGAGTTCGCCGAACTCAATAAGATTGAAGAAGAGTTGCTTGTGGCGAAGCTCCAGGCGGCAAGGAAAGCCATCGTTCATGCCGGAGAGAAGGGTCGCGCTCTGGAACACGAGGTCCACACGCTCCTTCGATCCATTCTGCCAGCTGAGTATGGTCTATCAACCGGTTTTGTCGTTTTTCACACGAGCGAGGGTCCTCGCCTCTCTTCACAACTGGATATCATCATCTACGATGCCATCCGGAGCGGGCCAATAACCTCCCTTGAGACCTGTGATGTGTTCCCCTTGGAAGCTATTTATGGGTACGTTGAAGTAAAGGCGACTTTACAGAGCTCATCTGATGAAGCCGAAGCGCCCGCTGATAACTCTATTGAAACGTGCCTTCTGAGAAATCGCGAACTCCGAACCATGAAGGACAGGAGGTATTGGGCACCGTTGGCAGGTAGTCCCATCGAGACGGCCCTCGTGAAGCATCAATGGCTATCCGTACGATCCTATGTCTTCGCATTTGAGCCCGTAGGTGGTGTGGCCAGGAACCTTGATGAGCTTGCGCAGAGGATGGCAAACGTTTCGAAGAAACTTGGCCCGCCCACGCACTTGCACGGAGTCTTGGTCGCGAACCACGGTTTTCTCTATACCAAGCCTGTAGATACGAGAACGGCAACACCGGATGATTACTACCAGATCAGCTACACAGATGATCACCCTTTGCTGGCCTTTAAAACGCTCCTTCTCCAGGGTTTAGCTAGATTTCCAAGACCACAAGAGGAGTGGGCGCCGGCAATTGAACAGTACTTCCAGCATGAGCCAAGGTGGACAGTTCGGAAACCAGCGATCTAACTGTCGGCTGGAGGCGGCCCATCGGGGCGGCGGCCCTGGCCCGCCGCATGATGGGGCCGCTCGCGCGGCCCATCACGCGGCTGGAGCCGACACGCGCTTCGGCAAGCCCGCTTGCCTGCGCTCCTGCGGATCAGCCGCCGCTCCGTTACGTGGCAGCGCCAGCATGAACGAACTGGTAAGAGTGAAGCGGCCTCTCCGATCGTGGGGCGAAGCCAAGACGTTCGTCCGTAGGCTTTGGATCTACGGGAGCCGGGCCAAGGATCTTCATCGGCCAGAAAGCGACCTCGACGTCGCGATTGAGTTTGACCCGAACGATGGCGAGGATTGCCTCACCACTTGGACCTTCGAAGGCGACGCGTGGCAGAGGGAATTGCAGGGGTCGTTGCCCTGGCGGCTACAACTGGAGTGGTACGATCCCGACGGGTCCACTCCAAGGATCGAGCGCGGAATCCGCGACGGCGGAATCCTTGTATATCAACGGGCCACGTAACTTCACGCTGCAGCGGACCGGCGACTCGCGTTGCTCGCCCTCCGGACGCTCACCGCGGGCGTTAGGAGCCTTTTAACATTGGAACAGAACCCGGTCCTGTACTGGAGCTTCATGAAACTATGGATTTACTCGGTGGTTGTGTGTTTTTTGGGGGCCTCGCTGGGCGGAGTTTTCTTGGCGAGATACGGGAGCGATGACAGGGCTTCGGCTTTGGCAATGGTCGGAATTTTATTTTGTCCGCTCATCATCGTAGCTTTATATGGCCTTCGGTACGAATACTTCATGGGTCGTAGGCCAGGCTTCATTTATCGAGGTTTCGCGGCGCGAACCATGAGCTTACTCGCGATAGGTATTTACTTC
>CAZRDA010000200.1:0-1511 GCA_964598715.1 uncultured bacterium
ACCGAAAGTCTAGGCTCCTGGGAGCAAGCCTTCTCAAAGGTCAGGGGCGGGGCATCCCGAGGGGCCGCGCCCCTGGATCGCCAATTCACCCCGGGGAGCAGGGAAGCATCCGCGCCTCCTTAGAGCCGCTCCCAGAGGTACTGGCCGTTGAAGAAGAGGAGGGCGTAGGCCTCGCTGGTCTCGGGCTTGTTCCCCGGGCAGGAGAACTCCAAACAGGAGGTGGCGCGGACCGCGTTCAGGAACGCATTGAGGTTATCCTTGGCCACCTGGGTCTCCCCGGCCTCCAGCTTCCGCTTTGCCGCAACAAGCTTGGCCAGGAGGCTCTGGTGGACCCCGTCCACCTTGATCCAGCCCTGCTGGCGGCTGTCGTGGAGGAGACTGATGAGGTGGTTCAGGAACTCGAGGGGGACGAAGGTGGCCGGGGGGGCCTTGGGGCCGACGGTCTTGGTGGAAAAAATGAGGCTATCACGTAACTGCCTGGCGTTTTCAGGATTCCCGAACTCAGCGGGGAGGTTGTCGTAATCGATATCGGGCTGCATTCTCATAGCGCGGATGCCGGGCAGCCCATAGGAGGTCAATCGGAAACCCTCCCTCGCTTGACCGGGCAGAATACGGAATGGCTCGTCAATACTGCCCCAGCCAGCAAAGCCGCGAGGAGGAGTCCTATTATCAAACCCGAGGTCGGACGTCCAGCCCTCCGGCCCGCTGATCCCCACCGGAACCATGGGAACCCGCTGAAACGCATCTTCCGAACTGTGGCGCATATACCTGGGACCGTTGAGGAGCCCTTCACGGCTCAGCACGGCATCACCAGGTCCTCGGGTTATCTCGATATCAGCACTCAGAATCTGCCCCTCGTTCGTCACCGGATTAAACACTCGATACTGGTACGTGAAGATACTGGTTCCAGCGTCCTTGGTCACCGTTGCGGACACGGTGACGCCTTGCAAGGGCGAGGGAATCGGACCAGTCCACGCGCGACTTCCCTGGTCCATCAGGATCAATAAGCAAACCAGGAGCAGTTGGGTATTTCTTTTCATTTCCCCCTCACTACTGTGTCCATTCACAGTGGTAGGTGTCTTCAGGAAGCAACGATCCTTCGGCGCGAGCAAAACATCTATTCCTAATGAAATCCCTCGGAACGCTCACGGTGCCCCTGCCGCATCCGCCTTGCAGCTGAGGATCCAGACACGCTGAACGGTCAATGTCCACGCTCGTGCCGGTGCGGTGAGTACAATGTCCTCCACTTGGCGCATTAGGAGGTTTAGGACAGGTGCCCGGATTCCAGGTGGCGTGGATATCGAACATGCCGCCCTGGCGGAGGCTCAGGTCGTTGATGCCGAGGGTGGCCGCGAAGACTTCAAAAAAATCCAGCGCCACGAACTGGATGTTCGTGACGGTGTCGGGTGTCCCCCAGTGATTGTCAGGGTGTGTGGTGGTCTGGCCGGTCAAGCGCCAGAAGTTCGTTTGAATCCCAGCCAGGTTGACGAAACCGGGGACCTGCACCGTCA
>CAZRDA010000200.1:1521-3814 GCA_964598715.1 uncultured bacterium
GATTGGCATTGATTTCGCTAGCCCCGGCGAATTGGAAGCCGGCAGCTTCGGCAACGATGGTCTCTACGCCACTTACCTCAGAAGAGTGATAGGTCACGGTGCAGGAGCCCATCCCCTCGGCGTCGAAGATCGTCACCGCGCATGTTGTTTCCTTCGGGCCATTCGATCGCTCAAAGCTCCCAAAGGCCGTGAGTGGGCGCGGCTCGATGTGGCCTGGCGCATGACCGCCGTCTTCCGCACTGCCTAAGGGCGATGGGTGTACCTCAAACTTTACCTCTACGGCAGCCGGGGCGCTGCCGCCTTGGGCGGGGCAGGTTGTCACGCGCGCCGTGATGGTGGCCTGGGTTTGAATATTCCTGATGGCAGGGGGGATTGTATTGCCGGCCGGGATCACCGGCAGGACGGCATCGGGCATCACCATGACCTCGAGCTTCGGCTCCTGGGGGCAGGCCTCCTCGAAGGTCAGGGTGAGCGAATCGATATTTCCGCTCGGGTGGCTCCAGGGATAGTTGACCTGCAGGAACCCGCCATAGGAGCCCGACGATTCGCGGAAGAACCCACCAAACGGCGCGGGCGTGGTGATGTCGAAGGCGGGGGGGACGGGGTCGAACGTGAGGGTTAGTTCGCCGCCCCCCTGGGCGGCCACGGCGGCAGCCTCCGCGGTGAAGTCCCAGCCCGCCAGCACCAAACAGAACTCAAACGTCTCCACAGGGGGGACATGACAGGGCCTGGACGGGGAAACGAAGAAGAAACTGGGCGGCTTCCCGTTCAGGCGGACTTGGGACGGATCCCCCAGGAGGCTGAAGCGCCAGGCAAACTGGGCATCCACGAGCCGGGTGCCGGCCGGCAGGCCGGGGATGAAATAGGTGGCCGTGGTTTGGGAGGAGGCCCTCAAGATCAAATGTCCAAATGGCGTGCTCACTTCCCTGAACCCCTCCCCCCGTTGTGCGTTGAGCCCGCCAAACTCCCGGGGCCGGTAGACCCGCAAATCGGGGGGGCACCGCACGCCGCCTCCCTGCACGACGCCCCGCTGGATCTCCAGCCGACAGAAGACGGCATAGAGGCCGGGCCGGGGATGCCCGAAGGCGCCGAACTGCTCGGTGAGGTGTGCGATGGCCTGCTCAATGTCGGCAGCGTTCGCGCTGAGCGTGATTGGCCCCACCGTAAAGGGCTGGGCGCCACCGGCGAGCACTTCATCCGGGTGGGTGGAGGCAATCAAGCGGTCACTGAGCCCCGAAAACGGGTAGAAGAGGCCGAATGGATCCGTCTCTGTGATTAGCGATGGAGACGAATACTCGAGGCGGCGGAGGCTAGCCCAGTGGGGATTGCCGGCCTGCCGGAGGAAGTCGGCATCGGTGCCGGTATAGCTCGGCGGGGCCCCGTGGGAGCCGTGTGGCCCCCCAGGTGAGCCGAACGGCGGCGGCGGCACCGCGACCTGCACCGGCCACGGGTCAGACTGCACAATCCCCCCAGCTTCGTCCCGCGCATAGGCTGCGAGCCAGTACCGCCCGCTCGTGGTGACGGGGACTTCCTGGTGATACGTTGCTCGCTGCCCGTAGATCGGCTGCCCTACGGTCCGCAGCGTGGTCGCATCGGCGCCCCATAGCAGGCCCGTCTCAATCACGTCGCAGGCCGGCTCAAGGCGCCAGGCCACCGGGATCGCCGCCCCGACGACGATGGGCGGGGCCGCGAGTTGGATCTGGCTCCCCGCGCACGAAGCCTCGGCGAGGCCCCCGGCTCCCACCCAGACCCCCACCGCCACCAGCATCGTCCACCCGAGCCTTCTCATCATGTGTCCTCCTCGTCGATGGCATTTTCTGTACCATAGATATTATTCCCGGAGCAAACCACCCCGGGGCTGTCAACCGCAAACTACCTGCCGGTGCGGGCCAGGAGATCCGCGACGAGCTTGACGAGGGCCTGCCCCTTCACGGTCTTGCTCACGTGCAGGCGCACGCGGAAGGTCTCGTCCGGATGCTCGCGCGGCGGCCCCATAAAGGCCGAGGAGTAGACGATCAGCGCGGGGGGCGGGCTCAGCGCCGCCCCCCGGGACTCCAGGATGAACCGGGTCCCTCCTACTTTCGGCATCACCTTATCCAGGATGACCAGGTCGGGCACTTCCCGCTTGAGGAGGGTGAGCCCCTCGTCCCCGTCCGCTGCCGTCAGGACCTCGTACCCAGCCTCCGTGAGCACGTCCTTCAGCATGGTGCGGATCATGAGCTGATCTTCCACCACCAGGATCTTTGCCTTCGCCATGCCGCGCCTCTTCCGGGGTCCGCGGGCGCCCCGCTAG
>CAZRDA010000201.1:0-2221 GCA_964598715.1 uncultured bacterium
ACCAGCTAGCCCCTCATGGGCGCATCACCCGATTTGTGCTTCATCCCGGAGGAGCCTGCGTAGCACCCCTGCCACCGAGCGCTTCTATTCCTTGAGTGATCACGGTCGGAGCGTCCGTCTTTCCCTCCCTCCCGCCAACTTGGTCCGCTCATTGCTCCTCGCAAGCATCATGCCGGAGCAGAGGATCCGCGCGAAGTGTGTGAAATCGTTGGAGAAGGAGAATCGGCAGCGTCGGGAGTAACGGGAGGCGTTGCGCAAACCTAACCAGCGCGCAGGGCCGGCAACACCCGAAGGTCTGATTTCTTCAGACAATTTCACATTTGTTCAGCCGTGAACGCGATGGTCAGGAATACGCAAAAATCCTGCTTGACTTGACAGGGTGTGGGGGGCAGGTAGACTGAAGGGCAACGAGGGAGGGTCCCCTGATGGAACCCCGAGCCGGGCCAGAAGGTCGGGATCACTCCGAACGCCAGATCCGGGAACTCCAGGCACTCTACGAGATCAGCCAGGCCCTCTGCTCCATCCACGACCTCGATCAACTGCTCGAGTTTGCCATGGGGCGGGTGGTAGCTCTGATGGAGGTGGAGGGGTCCTCGATCATTCTCTTCGACGAAGGAACCCAGGAGCTGTACTTCAAGGTCGCCAATCACATCCAGCCGGGCGTCGGGCAGCGCCTGCGGGAGGTTCGCTTCCCCGCCCACGTCGGAATCGCCGGAGAGGTCTTCCGCAAGGGGGTCTCGGTCTTAGTGCCAGATGTGGCCCAGAACTCCCGCTTCTACCCGGGGGTGGACGCGCAGACGGGGATCACGACGAAGTCCCTCCTCGCCTCCGCCCTCAAGGCCAAGGACCGGACGTTGGGGGTGGTAGAGGCCATTAACAAGCGCCATCGCCCCTTCTCCCAGGAAGATCTTCGTCTGCTGGAGGCCTTAGCAAATCCGCTCGCCGTCGCCATCGAGAACGCACGCCTGATCCAGGAGTTGCGCACTGCCCGGGAGCGATTGCGCGCGGAGAACCACTACCTTCGGGAGACCATCGGCCAGGCGGTGAGGGCGGAGACCATCGTGGGAGAGAGCCCGCGGATGCGAGAAGTCTACCAGGCGTTCGAGCCGATCCTGAACACGTCGGTGACGGTGTTGATCACCGGGGAGAGCGGGACGGGAAAGGAGCTCCTTGCCCGCGTCATCCACGCGAAAGGACCTCGCGCTAAGGCTCCGTTCATCGCTGTCAACTGCTCGGCCATCCCCGAAACCCTCCTGGAGGCGGAGCTGTTCGGCTACGAGAAGGGGGCGTTCACGGGGGCGACTCGAAGAAAGCCGGGCCGCTTCGAACTGGCTTCCGGCGGGACCCTCTTTCTGGATGAGATCGGTGACACGAGCCCGCCCATTCAAGCCAAGCTCTTGCGGGTCCTGCAAGACCAGAAGTTCGAGCGGCTGGGAGGAATCGAGACGATCGTGACGAATGCGCGCGTCATTGTCGCCACGCACCGGAATCTTGAAACGCTCCTCCGGGAGGGGAAGTTCCGGGAGGACCTCTTTTACCGCCTCAATGTCTATCCGATCGCGCTTCCTCCGTTACGGGAGCGGAGGGAAGACCTCCTCCCCCTCGCGCTTCACTTCCTCAAGAAGTTCAGCAGCGAGCTTCGGAAGGAGGTCGCCGGTCTTTCCAAAGAAGCTGGCGACCTGCTCTCCCAGTACGAGTGGCCGGGTAACGTCCGCGAGCTGGAAAACGTCATCGAGCGCGCCGTGATCGTCTGTCGGGGAGATGTGGTGACCGCCGAGGATCTACCGGTTTCCTTACGGGAGCGGGGAAAGGCCGAGCCCGCGAAGCGCGACGCGCTGGCTTTCCCCCCGGCGGGGATCGCCCTGGCGCCGATGGAGAAGCGGCTGATCGTCCAGGCCCTGGAGCAGGCTGGCTACAACAAGTCGAAGGCGGCCAAGCTCCTCGGTCTGAGCCGGACCCAGCTTCGCACGCGCCTGAGAAACCACGGGCTGCAGAGCGGGGCGAGATCGCCCACCCCCCTGCCGCCCTCCGGGATTTGAGCTGGAGCCGGCCGCGGGCCCGGGGCAACCTCGATATTACTTGCTGGGTCGAGCTTTCCGTCCGTGTGGTCGTGTGGCCGCGGATCGTACCTAGGGGCTCTTTCTCTGCTTCCTGGGGGGAGCGATTTCACGGCTACGCCACGGGGATCCCGGCCAGGCGCTTGGCGTAGGCGACGGCCGGC
>CAZRDA010000201.1:2321-3802 GCA_964598715.1 uncultured bacterium
TGCGCCGCCGTCCGCAGCGCCATGACTTCTCCCTCCTCAGCCCTTCCGTTCCACGTGCTGGACGATCTCGTGCATCTCGAAGACGTTCGGGCCGGCAAACATCTCCTTCGGCGGGCGCTTCGAATGGGCCTCCCGGAACTCCGGGCTCTCGGTCCAGACCTCGAAGTCCTTCGGCGACTCCCAGTAGGTCAGGACGACGTAGTAGTCGCTCTTCATGGGGCGGAGGATCTCCAGCCGGACGAACCCCGGCATGCTCTCGACCAGCCGGGCCCGACCCTCGAAGCGCTGCTCGAAGGCGCTCTCCTGTCCCTTCGTCACCTGGATGCGGTTCGAGACGACGATCATGGCTGGCTCCTTCCACTGGGCTCAGTGGCCGGCGACGGTCATGCGGGCGATCTTGAGGGTCGGGGCGGCGACGCGACCCCGCAGGACGAGATCATTGCCCACCATTTCAATCTGGCGGAGCATCTGATTCAGGTTGCCGGCGATGGTGATCTCCTCCACCGGGTAGGCTATCTCTCCCCCCTCGATCCAGAGGCCGGCCGCCCCCCGGGAGTAGTCCCCGGTCACCAGGTTGACCCCGAAGCCGATGAGTTCGGTCACCAGCAGGCCGCGATCCACCGACCGGAGGATCGCCTCCGGAGCGTGGGGACCGGGCAGCATGAAGAAGTTGGTCGCGGTCACCCCCGGGGCATCCCCCACGTCCCGACCGGCGTTCCCGGTGGAGGCGAGACCCAGTTTGCGGGCCGAGTAGGTGTCCAGGAGGTAGCTCTTCAGGACCCCCTCCTCGACGATGACCGTCCGGCGCGTGGGCAGTGCCTCGGCATCGAACGGCCGGGAGCCGAGAGCCCCCTGGAGGGACCCGTCGTCTATCACGGTGACGGCGGGGGCCGCGATTGCCTCCCCGAGGCGGCCGGCCAAGAAGGAGGTCTTCCTGTAGATGGCGCCGCCGGAGGCGGCCCCGGCGAGTGTCCGGAGGAGGCTCGCCGCTATCTCCGGCTCGAAGATGACGGGGACTTCCTGGGTGGGAACCTTCCGGGCGCCGAGCCGCCGCACGGTCCGGGCTGCGGCGGTCCGCCCCACCGCCTCGGGGGCGTCCAGGCCCGAAAGCTTCCGGTGGACGCTGTACCAGTAGTCCCGCTGCATCCGGCCGTTGGCCGATGCGATCGGGACGACGGTCAGGGCGTGGCTGCTGGCCCGGTACTCCCCCAGGAAGCCGTGGGTGTTCGCGTAGTGGATCTGTGCTGTGCTCGCCTCGAACTCCCCGCCTTCAGAGTTTGTGATCCGAGGGTCGGCCGAGAGCGCCGCCTCCTCGGCCCGGCGGGCGAGCGCGATCCGCTCCTCCAGCGGGAGGTCGAAGGCGCTGCCGTCGTACAGGTCCAGGTCGGGGATCTGCCGCGCCAGGGCCGACGGCTCCGGGAGGCCCGCGGCGGGATCCTCCGGGGTGGCCGCGGCCATCGCGCAGGTCTCCTCCAGGAGGC
>CAZRDA010000202.1:0-3780 GCA_964598715.1 uncultured bacterium
GGGAGTGCGCCCTGGAGCCGGGGCTCCCCGAGTCCTTCAACGTGCTGGTCAAGGAACTCCAGAGTCTGTGCCTGGATGTGGAACTCATCCGGGAGTAGCGGCCGCGCGTCCCGCCCACCGATCGGCGGGGAGGGAGGAGCGCCACCGTGGATAAGTTCTTCGGGTTTTTCGACGAGAAGCCCATTGATCCGACCAGCTTCCGGGCCATCCGCATCGGCCTGGCCTCGCCGGAGAAGATCCGGGGCTGGTCGCACGGCGAGGTGAAGAAGCCGGAGACCATCAACTACCGGACCTACAAGCCGGAGCGGGACGGGCTCTTCTGCGCCCGGATCTTCGGCCCGACGAAGGACTGGGAGTGCAACTGCGGGAAGTACAAGGGGATCAAGCACAAGGGGGTCGTTTGCGACAAGTGCGGCGTGGAGGTGATCCGGAGCAAGGCGCGCCGCCAGCGGCTGGCCCACATCGAGCTGGCCTCGCCCGTGGTGCACATCTGGTTCTTCAAGTCCATCCCGAGCCGGATCGGGTACCTGCTGGACATGTCCCTGCGGGACCTGGAGAAGGTCCTCTACTTCGAGGAGTACGTCCTCCTCGACCCGGGGAGCACCGGGCTGAAGCAGCGGGAGCTTCTGTCGGAGGATCGCTTCCGCAAGCTCCAGGAGGAGCACGGGGTCGACGCCTTCCGCGTGGGGATGGGAGCCGAGGCCATCCGGGAGCTCCTGCGGCAGGTGAGCGTGAAGGAGCTGGCGGACCAGTTGCGGGCCCAGATGCAGGTGGAGGCCTCCCAGCAGACCCGGAAGAAGATCACGAAGCGGCTCCGGATCGTGGAGGCCTTCGTCCACTCGGGGAACCGTCCGGAGTGGATGATCCTGGAGGTCGTCCCGGTCCTGCCCCCCGAGCTGCGCCCCCTGGTCCCCCTGGACGGGGGGCGGTTCGCCACCTCCGACCTGAATGACCTCTACCGCCGGGTCATCAACCGGAACAACCGCCTCAAGCGGCTCATCGACCTCCGGGCCCCCGAGATCATCATCCGCAACGAGAAGCGGATGCTCCAGGAGGCGGTGGACGCCCTCTTCGACAACGGGCGTCGTGGGCGGGCGCTCAAGGGCCAGAACAACCGGCCGCTAAAATCCCTCAGCGACATGCTGAAGGGGAAGCAGGGGCGCTTCCGGCAGAACCTCCTGGGGAAGCGGGTGGACTACTCCGGCCGGTCGGTCATCGTCGTGGGGCCGGAGCTGAAGCTGCACCAGTGCGGCCTCCCGAAGAAGATGGCCCTGGAGCTCTTCAAGCCCTTCATCTTCCGAAAGCTGCTGCGCGAGAACGAGCAGACCACCACCATCAAGAGCGTGAAGAAGCTTGTCGAGAAGGCGCGGCCGGAGGTCTGGGACGCGCTGGAGGAGGTGATCAAGGAGCACCCGGTCCTCCTGAACCGGGCCCCGACCCTGCACCGCCTGGGCGTCCAGGCCTTCGAGCCGGTCCTGGTGGAGGGGGAGGCGATCCGGATCCACCCGCTGGTCTGCGCCGCCTTCAACGCGGACTTCGACGGGGACCAGATGGCAGTCCACGTGCCGCTCAGCCCCGAGGCCCAGCTGGAGGCGGCCGTCCTCATGATGGCCCCGCACAATATCCTCTCCCCCGCCAACGGCCAGCCGGTGGCGGCCCCCAGCCAGGACATCGTGCTCGGCTGCTACTACCTGACCAAGGCGCGGGCGGGTGAGCAGGGGGAGGGGCGCCACTTCGCCGACATGGAGGAGGTCCGCTGCGCCTACGACGCCGAGGGGGTGGGGCTCCTCGCCCGGATCAAGCTCCGCTTCGGCGGGGAGACCCTGGAGACCACGGTCGGGCGGGTCCTCTTCAACGAGATCCTCCCGCCCGAGCTCCGGTTCGTGAACCAGGAGATGAACAAGCGGGAACTGACGCGCCTGGTCGCCCAGTGCTACTACCTCCTGGGGAACACCCAGACGGTCCGCCTGCTGGATGCCCTGAAGGACCTCGGGTTCCGCTACGCGACGCTCGCCGGCATCTCCATCGGCATTGACGATATGCACATTCCCGCCGCGAAGGAGAGGCTCATCGAGGAGGCCCGGAAGGAGATCATCAAGATCGAGCAGGAGTACCTGGACGGCCTCATCACCAAGGGCGAGCGGTACAACAAGATCATCGAGATCTGGACCCAGGTCTCCGAGCGGGTGTCGGACGAGCTCTTCCGGGAACTGGAGACCATGAAGGAGGGGGAGTTCAACCCCGTCTTCATGATGGCCGACTCGGGGGCCCGAGGGTCCCGCCAGCAGATCCGCCAGCTCGCCGGGATGCGGGGGCTGATGGCCAAGCCCTCGGGGGAAATCATCGAGACCCCCATCACCGCCAACTTCCGGGAGGGGCTGACGGTTCTCCAGTACTTCATCTCCACTCATGGCGCTCGGAAGGGGTTGGCCGACACCGCCCTCAAGACCGCCGACTCCGGCTACCTGACCCGCCGGCTGGTCGACGTGGCCCAGGATGTCATCGTCACCGAGGTGGACTGCGGCACCCCCAACGGCATCTGGGTCACCCCCCTCATCGAGGGGGGGGAGATCATCCAGTCGTTGCGGGACCGGATCCTGGGGCGGGTCGCCCTGGATGACGTCGCGGATCCGTTCACCGGTGAGCTGATCGTGCAGGCCAGCGAGGGGATCGTCGAGCCCATCGCCTCCCGCGTGGAGGAGGCCGGCATTGACCGGGTGAAGATCCGGTCGGTCCTCACCTGCGAGGCCAAGCGGGGGGTCTGCGTCCGCTGCTATGGCCGGAACCTGGCCACGGGGAAGATGGTGGAGCTGGGGGAGGCGGTCGGGGTGTTGGCCGCCCAGTCCATCGGCGAGCCGGGCACCCAGCTGACCATGCGGACCTTCCACATGGGTGGCACGGCGACCCGGCTGGCCGAGCAGACCACCGTGGAGTGCAAGACCGCGGGGACGGTCCAGTTCACCCACCTGAAGACGGTCAAGACCGGCCCCGGCGACTTCGTGGTCATGAACCGGAACGGCGCCATCAGCATCGTGGACGACAAGGGGCGGAAGAAGGAGACCTACCCGGCCGTCTACGGGGCCAAGTTGAAGGTGGAGAACGGGCAGCGCGTGACCTCGGGGATCACCCTGATGGAGTGGGACCCCTTCACGCTCGCCATCCTGACGGAGCACTCCGGCAAGGTGATCATCCGGGACGTGATCGAGGGGGTCACCATGAAGGAGGAGGTGGACGAGGTCACGGGGCTGGCCCAGAAGGTCATCGTGGAGCACGGGAAGGAGGAGGTCCAACCCCGGGTCTCGATCAAGGACGAGCAGAACGTGAGCGTGTTCAAGACCCTCCTCCCGGTGGGGGCCCACCTGACGGTGGGGGAGGGCCAGGCCGTCTCCGCCGGCGACATTATCGCCAAGATCCCGCGGGAGACCACCAAGACCAAGGACATCACCGGGGGTCTCCCCCGGGTGGCGGAGCTCTTCGAGGCCCGGCGACCCAAGGAGGCGGCCGTCATCTCCGAAATTGACGGCCGGGTGGGGTTCGCCGGCATGGTCAAGGGGATGCGGAAGGTGGTGATTCGGAATGAGACCGGGGATGCGCGCGAGTACCTCATTCCCCGGGGGAAGCACGTCAACGTCCTCGAAGGGGACGAGGTGAAGGCCGGGGAGCCCCTGATGGATGGCCCCATCAACCCGCACGACATCCTGAACGTGCTGGGGGACCAGGAGCTCCAGCGGTACCTGGTCAACGAGGTGCAGGAGGTCTACCGGCTCCAGGGGGTGAGCA
>CAZRDA010000203.1:0-3772 GCA_964598715.1 uncultured bacterium
ACCCCGCGGTCCTGGCGGCGGCGCAGGAGGCGCTGAAGCGCGACCTGCCCGCGGGCGCCCTCGGCGGCGGGGCCGAACGCCCGCTCACGCCCGGGAGCCCGCCAGGCCGGGCGTAGGGGCGGGCGCGCGCAGCCGCCTGGGGCCGCGCCGCCACCGCTGCCCCGGAAACAGTTCCGCCTGCCGCCCCGGCTCCGCATGTCCAGCCGCCTCCCGCATCTCCCCCACGCCGCTGCACCGGTCCCCCTTCAGGTCCGGGTTCTTGCAGGCGCACAGGAAGGTCCGGATGCCGTGGCGGGCGGCGATCCGCCGGATCCGCTCGTACGACTCCAGCCGCACAGCAGGGGGAAGGAGCCGGGTCACGTTCGAGGCCGCGACGCGGGAGTGGGGCCGGCCGACGAAAAAGGCCAGGAGCCGCCGCGCCTCCGCCCGGGGCAGCTCCCGCCAGAGGAGCCGCTCGATGCCGGGCCGGACGTACAGGTGCCCCACGTCCAGGCTGGTCACCCCGTGCTCGCGCAGGCGCGCGAGGAGCGTCTCCAGGTGCCAGGGGAGGTCGGTCACGCCGGGGATGACCGGGTCGTGGCGGATGCCCACCTGGATGCCAGCCTTCTGGAGCCGGCGCAGGGAGAGCAGGCGCGCCTCGGGATGCGCCGCTCCCCGCTCGTAGAGGAGATGCGTGCGCGGCTCCAGCGAGATCAGGCCGATCCGGGCGCGGACGAGCGGGGCATGGGCGGCGAAGAGCGCGATGAACTCCTCCGGGATGTACCCCTTGGTCAGGAAGGCGATGGGAATCCGCCGCTCCAGGAGGATCTGACACGCCTCGTAGGTGACGCGGAGCAGATCCGGGAGGGGCTGGAAGAGATCCGTCGCGGTGCAGAGGCTCACCACGCGAGGGAGGGCCTTGCGCCGTCTGGGGCTGTCAAGTTCCTCCCGGAGGACGGTCGGGAGGTTGGTGTAGACCTGGACCTCGGTCTCCGGTGGGGCGTCGCGGTAGGCGCGGGCGTAACAATAGGCACACCGGTGGGCACAACCCCGGCTCACGTTCAGGGCATAGACCCCCTGCGTGCAGCGCATGGCGAAGGGGTGCAGGATCTCCCCGGTGCGGGGAACTTCCACGGCGAGCGGGAGGCTTTCCATTGCACCCCAGCGGCCCTCAAGCGTCTCCGCCCACATGGATCACCTCCAGGGGCTGCACTCTGGATTCTCAGGGCGGTGGGCCGGCCAGAACCTACGCCCATCCCCCGTGCTCAGTCAGACCATATACCAATCATAAGTTTGGTACTATGTCAAGAACTTCTTTTCGTCGGTCCTCGCGCCTCGCGCCTCGCCCCCCCTCCGAAGCCCCGGTTCTGCTCGGCCGAGACCTCCGGGGAGGGGGCAATTTTCGGTTGCCTCCCCGCCGGTCGGGCGGGTAGACTCCGGCCGACCGCGTGGCCCCAAGCGGCCCAGGCCCGCTGGCGCAACAGGAGGGGGAATCGTGAACCCGCGGAAGGGTGCGAAGCGGCAGGCGCCGGTCCTGGATCCCATGGAGCCCGCCCGGGGCCGGAAAGCACGCCCGGTCGAGGAGGAGCCCCGAGGCTCCTTCTACCTGACGCCCCATGCCAAGGAGCGCATGGCGGAGCGGGGCATCGTGGAGAAGGACATCCACATCGTCCTGGAGAAGCCCGACGGCCTGGAGCCTAGCGTGGGGCGCCGTTCCGTTGCCCGGAAGTACTGCGGCGCCAGGACGCTGGAGGTTGTCTTCGGCAAGGATGGAAAGGTCGCCGTGATCCAGACCGCCTACTGGCTGGAGCGGGCAGGATGAAGATCAACTACGATCCCCAGGCCGACGCGCTCTACATCAAGTTCCAGGAGGGGGAGTCCGGGCGGACCAAGAAGGTGACCGAGGGGATCCTCATTGACCTGGACGAGAAGGGCCTCCTCTACGGGATCGAGATCCTCGGGGCCAAGGAGCGGATGCCGCTCCTGGACCTGGGCCGCGTAACGGCTGACCCCCCCCTCGCGGAGCGGGGCGCTCTCTAGCCCTCTCCCCCCTGAAGTCCCCCTGTTCTCGCTGTTCGCCCACCGGTTACCTCCCGTCCTTCCCACACCCGGCGTTCCCTCTCCGGCCCTTGCCGCGCCATCACGCGTGAGGGGGGCCCTCCCGCGAGCCGCGGGAGGCGCACCACGAGGCCAGAGGAGCCCCCTTAGACTCCCAGGATCGGGTAGGCGATGGCCGTGATGTGGGAGTTGATCCGCTTCAGGTTGGTCAGGACATCCAGGTGGATTTCGCTGGTTTCGATCGTCTCCCGGTAGCCATCGTGCAGGCGCTGGATGTGGTTCTGGCGGAAGGTGCGCTCGACCTGGCTGATCTCCCGCTTCCGGTCCAGGATCTGGCGGGCGAGCGTCACGTCGTGGGAGGCAAAGGCAGCGATGCCGCAGTCCAGATTTTCGCAGATCCGGCGATGAAGTTCGACGATCTCGCGGTGCCCTTTCTCCGAAAAGTTCGCTGCTTTGTAGAACTTCTCCTTCGCCTTCTCCATGAGGTTGCGGTCAATGATGTCGCCGATGTTCTCCATGTTATTGATGAAGGAGAGAATGGCCATCTCGCGCTGCGACTCCTCCTCCGTGAGGTTCTGCTGCGACAGTTTCGTCAGGTAGAGCTTGATCTCCCGGTCCAGGAGATCCACCTGGTCGTCCCGCTTCTCGATGCCCTCAATCTTCTCCGGGTCGGGGACGCCGAAGGTCTCGATGCTCTTCCGGAGCATGTCCGAGACAATGTCCCCCATCCGGAGGGCCTCCCGGGTGGCCTGGCCCAGGGCCATCGCCGGAGTCTCCAGCATCTTCTCGTCCAGATAGCGGGGGCGAAACGTCCCCTCCGCCTCCGGGGCATCGGGCACGAGGGCCCGCATCAGCCTCGCCCCGAGCCCCATGAACGGGAGGAAGAAGAAGGCCAGGATGACGTTGAAGAGGGTGTGGGCGTTCGCGATCTGTCGCGGCACATCAGCAACCGTCAGGGCGACCAGACCGGCGAAGGGTTCGAGGAAGGGGAGGAACAGCAGGACCCCCAGCCCCTTGAAGAGGGTGTGGGCGAGGGCCACCCGCTTCGCCTCCGCCGAGGTGCCGATGCTGCTGGCCATGGCGGTTGCGCAGGTGCCGATGTTGGCGCCGAGGATGATCGGGAGGGCGGCGGGCAGGGTCATCCCCCCCTGGAGGGCCAGGGTCAAGGCGATCGCGATGGTGGCCGCCGACGAGTGGACGACCGCCGAGAAGAGGGCAGCGATGAGGATGCCGAGGAGGGGCCGGTCTCCCAGGTCGGCGATGAGGGCGATAAAGATGGGGTTGGCACGGAGCGGGACCATGGCGTCCGCCATGAGCTTGATCGCAAAGAAGATGAAGCCGAAGCCCATCGCAGCCTGCCCGAAGTATTGGGCGAGGCGGCGCCGGGGCAGGACGCGGAGGAGGAAGCCGAGGCCGACGAAGACGAGGGCGTAGTCGAAGACCTTGAAGGCGAGGAGCTGGACCGTGAGGGTGGTCCCGATGTCCGCCCCCAGGATGACCGCCATCGCCTGCATCAGGTTCATGAGGCCGGAGTTGACCAGGCTGACCAGCATCACGGTCGTGGCGGTGCTGGACTGGATGATGGCGGTGACAAAGGTCCCGACCACCATCCCCCGGAGCCGGTTCTTGGTGAGCGTGCTCAGGACCTGGCGCAGCCGGGCCCCGGCGGCGAGCTGCAACCCCTCCCCCGCCAAGCGCATGCCGTGCAGGAGGAGGCACATCCCGCCGAAGAGCG
>CAZRDA010000204.1:0-3756 GCA_964598715.1 uncultured bacterium
CCGGTCGCGGGAGATCTTCCAGATCATCGTCCGGGAAGCTGCCCGGATCGTCTCCTCCGCCCGCTGCTCGCTGATCCTCCTCGGGGACGAGCTCTCTTCCGGCTACGTGCTGGCGTCCCATGAAGACCCGGCGGTGGACCATTTGAAGATCGAGCTCGACAAGTACCCGGAGGTCCAGGAGGCCATCCGCTCGAAGGCACCCGTGTTGATTGATAATGTGCACACGCACGCCCTGCTGGCCCCAGTGCGGGAACAGATGGGCCGGCTCCCCATCACTTCCATCTACGTGCTCCCGATCGTGCTCGGGAACCAAGTCATCGGAACTCTCTTCCTCCGGACCGCCAAGTCGCTCCGCCTCCATTCCCCCCGTGAGCTGAAGCTGTGCCAGGTCATCGCGGGCCTGGCCTCCACCGCCCTCCAGAACGCATACTCCTACGAGACGCTCAAACTCAACGTCGCCCACCTGGAGCAGCTCACGCTCCTGGACGATCTCACCGGCCTGCCGAACCGGCGGTTCCTGCGCAAGCGCCTCCAGGAGGAGTTCACCCGGGCCCAGCGCCACCGCCACCCGCTGGCCTGCGTCCTCTACGACCTGGACAACTTCAAGCAGGTGGACGACAAGTTGGGCCACGCCTGCGGGGACGAGGCCCTGCAACAGGTGGCCCAGTTCCTGCGGGCGAGCGTGCGCGCCTCCGACGTGCTGGCCCGCTACGGGGGCGAGGAGTTCTTGGTCCTGCTCCCGGAGACGGACGAGCCCGGGGCGCATGCCGAGGCCCGGCGGATCTGCCAGGCCATCGCCGCGCATCCCCTGACGGGGGCCGCCCGGGGCATCCGCCTGAGCGTGACCGCCGGCGTGGCGGTGTACCCCGCTCCCGACGTCCGAGCGGCCGAGGATCTTCTCGAGCACGCAGATCGCGCCCTGTGCCGCGCCAAGGCGGCCCCCAAGGGGGAGACCGCCCTGGCGAGCCCGGCCCCCTCCTCCTGACCTCCCACCCTTGATCTGACGCGAAGCACTGGGATACCCTACCGGCGCGATGATCCAGCCGCCCCGCGCCCCGCGCACGAGCCCGCCCAGGCCCGAGAGCATCCCGGCCCGCATCCTCCTCTTCGACCTAGACGGCACCCTCCTGCTCACGGGCGGGGCCGGGGTGCGGGCCCTGAATCGGGCTTTCCAGGACCTGTACGGGCTTCAGGAGGCAGGGCGGGGCGTCCCGTTCGCCGGTCGGACCGACCTCGGGATCATCCGGGACATCGTGGAGTGGAAGCTTCACCGGCCACTGGAGGAGGAGGACGCGGCGGCGATCTGTGAGCGGTACCTTCACTACCTGGAGGGGGAGGTGGAGCGATCAGCCACTTACCGGGTGCTTCCCGGAGTGCCGGCGCTCCTCACGCTCCTGACGTCGCGGCCAGACTGCCTGGTGGGCCTGGGGACGGGGAACCTGGAGGCGGGGGCCAGGATCAAGCTGGCCCGCGCCGACTTGAACCGGTACTTCACCTTCGGCGGCTTCGGCTCCGACGCCGAGAGCCGGGTTGAGGTCCTCCGCTGCGCCGTGGCGCGGGGGGAGGCGCGGCGGGTGCAAAGCGGCGCGGACGGGCCGGCGCGGGTCTTCGTGATCGGGGACACGCACCTGGACGTGGAGAGTGGCAGGGCGCTTGGCGCCCGGACCGTGGCGGTGGCGACGGGGATGGAGAGCGCGGAGGCCCTGGAGCGTGCAGGGCCGGATCACCTGCTGGCCGACCTCACTGACCCGGGGACTTTCCTCCGGATCCTGGACGAGTGAGGGCTAATCCCGCTCGGCGCGCCGGTAGGCGAGGAATACGACGCCGGCGATGCAGAGGAGCCAAAAGAGCAGGAAGACGATGAGTTGCATGCCTGGGGCCTCCGGGTGGGTTGTAGCAAACGGATGAGCGGACCGTCAACCCAATAGAAGGTGGAGGGGATGTGGAGGTTCTCGGGACCGCCTACCTCCTGGGTCTCTCGGTCGCGGCCGTCCTCGGGCCGATCAACCTCCTGGCGATCCGGACGGGGCTCCAACGTGGCTTCCGGGCAGCCTTCCTGGTCGGGCTCGGGGCCACCGCCGCGGATGGCTTCTATACCCTGCTGGCCGCGCTCGGGGCTGCCGCGATCGTGGGGAGGACCGGTGTCCGAATCCCCCTCTGGCTGCTGGGCTCCGGGGTCCTCGCCTACCTGGGCGGGTCGGGCCTCCTCCGGAGCCTGCGCGGGTCGATCCGCCTCGAAGGCGAGCCAGCGGCGGGAGGCGCCTGGGGTGTCTTCCTCGGCGCGTTTGCCGCCACCCTCGGCAACCCGATGACGGTGGCATCCTGGGCGGCGGTCTTCGGCGGACTCTACGCGGGGATGGTGGAGACGGTAACGACAAGCCTCGCCGTCCGCCTGGTGGCAGGCGTGGCGGCGGGCACATTCACCTGGTTCACAACCCTCGCGGCTGTCCTCCGGGCCGCCCAGCGGCTCGTCAGTCCCGCGGCCCTGCGCGCGATCTCGATCGCATCCAGCGCCGCCCTGCTGGCCTTTGCCGCCTGGTTCGGCTGGCAGGCCCTCCGCGCGCTGACCGGGTAGCCCCTCCCCTGGGCGGCGGCACTAGAATGTCGGACCCCAGCCTCTCTCCTCCACCGCCGCAAAGATGTCGGTGTCGCTCACGACCCCGATGATCTCGCCTCCCTGGGCCACCAGGAGTCGCCGGATGTCCTTCTCCAGCATCAGCGCGGAGCACTCGCGCAGTGACGTGGTCGGGGGGACCGTGATGACGGGGCTGGACATCAGGTCGGCCACGCGGAGTTTCTCCGGGTCCTTCCCGGGCGCGACCACCTTGGAGAGGACATCTCGCTTGGTCATGATGCCGTAGGGGCGGCCCGGACCCTGGGGCTCCACCAGGATGCTAGAGATCCCCCGCTCGTGCATCCGGTGGATCGCCTCCGCCACCGTCGCCGTTGCGGGGATGCGGGCCACCGGCTTCTTCATCACGCTTGCCACCGTGTACATCCCGGTCTCCCGGCCCCGCGCCAGCCCCCTACCGTACCTCCAACGAATTCTCGATCGTGCTCATGCGACGGGTCGCGTGCCGGGCCAGATGACGAACATGCTGGTACGCTCCGGACCGCTGCGGGCACCACCCGAAGGGTGGTCGGAGAACGAGGTGAGGCGACGTCAGTTGGCCCGGCGCTAGGGCTTCTGGCGAGTCACCTCCAAGACGCCCCGGGCGGCCCCGAACAGCCTCTGCTGCACCTCCTGTAGAAGATTCTGCACCTCGCCCCAGCGCTCCGTCACCATTGTGATTGCCCGGACCGCCTCCTCCAGAAGGGCCACGGCCTCCTCGGGCGGAGCGCCCCGGGCTTTCAGGGCCTCCGCCCGCTGGATGAGTGCCTCCGCCTGATCCTCGAAGTCGGTGACGGCGATCCCGAAAACCTTCAGGAGCTTTCGGGTCGCCTCCGATGCCACACCCGTCTCCCCCTCACTAGCCGAGCTGCCCAGGCCTGAACATGGATGCCAGGAGTCCCCGCAGGAGGGTGGCCCGCTCCTTGAGCGTCCGCAGCTGCATGAGGCGCTCCTGGAGCTGCTGCTCCGTGTCGTCTGCCTCCTTCAGGAACCCGGCGAAGGCTTCCTCCCCCTCCCGGTAGAGCTGGGCTTGTAGCTGACCGATCCGGTCAAGGAGGTCTTGGGCCGGGATGGCGTGATCATCCGCCATGGTCCGCACTTCCTGATGAAACCGCTCGATGAGTGCCAAAGGTGTCCCCGCAAGG
>CAZRDA010000205.1:0-3753 GCA_964598715.1 uncultured bacterium
AGCCTGGATGCCGTGGCCGACCGGGACTTCGCCCTGGAGTTCCTGGCGGCCGCCGCCGTCGCCATGGTCCACGTGAGCCGCCTGGCAGAGGAGATCATCCTCTGGGCCTCGGCCGAATTCGGGTTCCTCGAGTTGCCCGACGCCTTCGCCACCGGCTCGAGCATCATGCCCCAGAAGAAGAACCCCGACGTGGCCGAACTGGCCCGGGGGAAGGCCGGGCGGGTCATCGGAGATTTGGTCGCTCTCCTCACCACACTGAAGGGCCTCCCCCTGACCTACAATCGGGACCTTCAGGAGGACAAGGAGGGGGTCTTTGACGCCGGCGATACCCTGAAGGGGACCCTGGCCGTCCTGGCCCCGTTCGTCGCGGCCCTCCTGGTCCGCGCCGATCGGATGCGGGCTGCCGCGGAGGAGGGGCTCCTGAACGCCACCGACGTGGCCGACTACCTGGCGGCGAAGGGGTTGCCCTTCCGCCAGGCGCACGAGGTGGTGGGCAAGATCGTGCGGAAGTGCCTGGCCGAGAAGAAACGCATTGAGCATCTGTCCCTCGAGGACCTGCGGGCCTTCTCCCCCTCCTTCGGCGAGGACGTGCACGCGTTCATCCGCCTGGAGGCCTGTGTGGACCGGCGCCTGAGCGTGGGAGGGACGGCCCGCGCCCGGGTGCGGGAGGCGCTCCACGAGGCGCGGGCCCGCCTGCGGGGAGCCCGGGGGGGGGCGTGACCCTCCGCAGGCCCCGCCGCACCGCGGGGCCGGCCGTCCTTGTCTGTCTCCTCGCCCTCCTCGGCTCGGCCTGCGGACGGAAGGGATCCCCGATCCCCCCACGGCCTGCCGTCCCCGCCGCCGTGGCCCTGAGCGCCGCCCCCGAAGGGCGGACTGTCCTGCTTCGCTGGGTTCGGCCCACCCGCAACGCTGATGGCTCTCCTCTCACCGGCCTGAATCACTTCCTTGTGCTCCGGGGGGCGGAGCCCCTGCTCGGGGGCCCCATCGAGGCGCCCTCCCCACTCCGGCTGCTGGACGCGGTCCCCGCCCTCGGGCCGGAGAACGCGAAGGTGGAGGGGGAGATCTACCGGTATGTGGACGGAACGCGAGAGCCGCTCACCCTCGGCGTCCGGTACACCTACCAGGTGCTTGCCGTCAGCGAGCGGGGCATCTCGGGGGCTCCTGCCTCGGCGACGGCGGAGGTGCATCACCCGCCTGGCCCGCCCCGGGCACTCAAGGCCGAGGCCGGGGAGGGGAGCGTGACTTTGGCCTGGCAGGCGCCGCCCCCGGGCGAGGCCCCATCCCTCAGGGCGTATCATGTCTACCGGGAAGAGCCGGGCAGCGCCCCCCCGGTGCGGGTCACCCGCTTCCCGGTTGAGGGGACCCGCTACGTGGACCTGAATGTCCAGAATGAGCACCGCTACCGCTACACGGTCCGCGCGGTGGCGGGGGAAGGGCCGAGCGTCCGCGAGAGCGAGCCGGCCGGGCCGGCGGAGGCCATCCCCGAGGACCGGACGCCGCCCGCCGCCCCGCGGGGCCTCACCGCTCTCCGTGAGGGGGACGCGATCCGCCTGCGCTGGGCCGCGAGCCCGGAGCCCGACATCCTCGGGTATCGGGTGTACCGGTGGACACTCCCGGACGGCCGCCGCGTGCTCCTCACTGCCGAACCGGTTCCCGAGCCGGACTACCTGGATCGGCGCCCGCCCGCCCCCGTGGCCTACACGGTCACGGCGGTGGACCGCGCGCGCCGCCGCAACGAGAGCGCCCCCTCCGGCGAAGTCCGGGTGGAACGGTGAGGGGGAGTTCCGCTCGGGGGGGCTGATGTCGGGGACGGTTCGCCATGTCCGGACGGCCTGTCTTGACATCGCCTACGAGGATCGCGGGCACGCCCGCGGCTCTCCCATTATCCTGATCCACGGCTTTCCTGATGACGTCCGGACATGGGACGCGGTGGTTGAGGCTCTGGGTGAAGCCGGCTATCGGACGCTGGCCCCCTATGTGCGCGGCTTCGGGCCGACCCGCTTCCTTGATCCGACGACTTTCCGCGCCGGGCAGATGGCGGCACTGGGCCAGGACCTCCTCGACTTTGCCGATGCGTTGAGGATCCAGCGGTTCGCCATCGTGGGTCACGATTGGGGTGCTCGGGCTGCCTATGTCGTCGCCGCGTTGTGGCCCGAGCGGGTCCGGGCGCTCGTGGCGATCTCGGTCCCGTACGGGACGAGCCGCCCGGAAGGACCCATCTCGCCGGCCCAGGCAAAGGCCTACTGGTATCACTGGTACTTCCACACGGAGCGCGGGCACGCGGTGCTCGAGAACGACCGGCGTGCCCTGTGCCGCTATCTCTGGGAAACGTGGTCGCCGAACTGGAAGTTCGACGACCAGGCATTCGAGGCGACCGCGCAGTCGTTCGACAACCCCGATTTCGTTGACGTCGTGATCCACTATTACCGACACCGCTGGGGGAGCGCCCCTGGGGACCCGCGCTACGACGCACTCGAATCACGGATGGCCGGACCGCCACCGATCAGGGTGTCTACGACTATGCTCCATGGCGAAGCGGATGGCGCCGCGCTGCCGGAAAGCTCCGCGAACACAGAACAGCACTTCAAGGGACCTTATGAGCGGCGCGTCATCCCGATCGCCGGGCACTTCGTGCAGCGTGAAGAGCCGGAGGTCGTGATCCATGCCACGCTCGAGCTCCTGGGAGCGCACCGCTGAAACTCAAGCGCGGCCGGCAGGACTTCTCGCGCAGCTCGCGCTCCCGTCCGATGACCCCTCCGGGAGTCCCGTCGCTCACGCCGTGACGGCAGTGGACCGCGCGCGCCGGCGCAACGAGAGCGCCGCGTCCGCCGGGGTCCAGGTGATGCCGTGAGGGGAGGGTGCGCGGGCCGCTAGCGCAGGAAGGCGGTCCAGAGGGCGAGGAGGAAGCCGAGCGCTGTCAGGGCGACGGCGGCCGCCGCGGCGAGGTGGTGGACGCCGCGCTCCGGGTGCCGATCGCGCGGGCCGAGGGCTGCGGCCGCCAGGTACCCGCCCGCGAAGCCGCCGGCGTGAGCGTAGTTGTTCACCTCAGCCATCAGGAGGCCCAGGATGAAGAGGACGACCGCCCACTGGCCGTACTGCTGGAGGATCGCCACGCCAAAGGTCCCGCCGCGGCTCCGGCCGTAACAGACCATGGCGCCGAGGAGGCCGAAGATCGCGCCCGAGGCGCCGATGGTGAACGACACCCCGACCCCGTTCGACACGACGAAGCCGAGGACGCCCGCGACGGTGAAGATCAGGATCAGCCGCGAGCGCCCGTAGAGTTCTCCCACCGCGGGGGCGAGCTGGTTCACCCAGAGCAGGTTGAAGAGGAGGTGCAGCAGGCTCCCGTGCAGGTAGATGGCCGTGAGCAGGGTCCACCACCGGCCGAACGCCCAGGCGGCGGCGCCGGTCATGCCGAGGGCGTCGAGGGCCGCGCCGCTCGGCGCCAGGATGTCGAAGAGTCCCCGGGGCCGCAGGGCGGCGCGGAGATCCAGGAGCAGGGAGAGCGCGTAGGTAGCGATGCAGACCGCGATGACGACCCGGGCGAAGCTGACCTGGCCAAGGAGGCGCGTGATGATGGGCCCGAAGCCCCAGAGGCCGGGGTACGGCCGCCCGCAGTGGAAGCAGGTGCGGGCGCGGACGCTGTTGATCTTGCCACAGGAAGGGCAGAGGCTCGAGCCGGAGGTCTGACGGAACACCCGTGGTCCTCCCTGACCGCCGTCGGCGCCCCGGTGAGCCGCGGCGTGCCGGGCC
>CAZRDA010000206.1:0-3707 GCA_964598715.1 uncultured bacterium
TCGGCTGTCAGATCTGCGCCCGGGTCTGCGAGGGTCTCGCCTGGAACGCCATTGACATGATCTCGATTGATGAGTTCGAGCAGAAGTTTGGAATCAAGGTCGGGGATGCCGCCTACCCGCCCGAGGAGGCCGAGGAGCCCTCGGAGGTCGCGGCGCCCGGCGGCTGAACCATCGCGCCCCCGTCCTGGTGAGTTCTCCGCGGCCGGCCCTCGATCTCGGCGCCGGCCGCGCGTGTTCTTGGCAACCCCCGCACTGAAGAAGAGGACCGACCGATGGTGACGAGCAGCCTGAAGGACCTGGCCAACGCCGACGCGGCCCACCTGCTGCACCCCCTCCACCACCCCTCGGAGCACGCGGGAGCCCACATCTGGGTGAAGGGAGAAGGGGCGACCATCACCGACGCGGAAGGGCGGACCTACCTCGATGGCCTCTCCGGCCTCTGGAACGTGAACGTGGGGCACGGGCGGACCGAACTGGCCCAGGCGGCGGCGGAGCAGATGGCCACCCTCGCCTTCACCACCGCCTACACCGGGTCGGCGAATGTCCCGGCCATCCGGCTGGCGGCGCGCCTCCGCGAGGTGGCCCCCCCGAACCTGGTCATGACCTTCTTCACCAGCGGTGGGGCGGAGTCCAACGAAAGCGCCTTCAAGACCGCGCGTTTCTACTGGAAGGCCCTCGGCCGGCCGGACAAGGTGAAAATCATCGCCCGGGAGCACGCCTACCACGGGGTCACGCTCGCGGCCATGAGCGCCACCGGGATGAGCGCCTACTGGCCGATGTTCGAGCCGCGGGTCCCGGGCTTCGTCCACACCGTCTCCCCGTACCCGTACCGCTTCCAGGGGGCGCGGCCGGGGGAGACGGTGGGGCAGGCGGCGGCCCGCATGCTGGAGGAGACCATCCTGCGGGAGGGGCCGGAGACGGTGGCTGGCTTCATCGCCGAGCCGATCCAGGGGGCCGGCGGGGTGATCGTCCCGCCCGACGACTACTTCCCCCGGGTCCGGGAGGTTTGCACGAGGCACCAGGTGCTGTTCATCGCAGACGAGGTCATCACCGGCTTCGGCCGGACGGGGACATACTTCGCTCTCAGCCGCTGGAAGGTGGAGCCCGATATCATGTCGTTCGCCAAGGGGGTCACCAGCGGGTATCTGCCCCTCGGTGGGATCATGGTGTCGGAGGCGATCCGGCAGGCCATGAGTAGCGTGCCGCCCGAGAAGCGCTGGATGCACGCCTTCACCTACTCGGGGCACCCGACCTGCTGCGCCGTGGCCCTCAAGAACCTGGAGATCATCGAGCGGGAGGGGTTGGTGGAGCGGTCAGCCCGGATGGGGGAGCGGCTGCTCAAGGGCCTCCAGACCCTGGCATCCCTGCCAGCGGTCGGGGACGTCCGGGGGCTCGGGCTCATGTGCGCTGTGGAGCTGGTCGCCGACGAGGCAAGCAAGGCCCCCTTCCCCCCGGCACAGAAGGTGGGGGAGAAGGTGCGGCGGGCGGCGGAGGAGCGCGGCCTCTTCACGCGCATCCGGGGCGATGTTATCATGCTGGCGCCTCCCCTGGTGATCACGGAGGCCCAGGTGGACCGGATCGTGCAGATCGTGGGGGAGGCTATCCCGGCAGGGGTAAAGGCGGCCTGACCCCGGAAGGTGCCATGGCGGGTTCGCTCCCCATTGCCCAGCCGATGACGCTGGGGGAGATCCTGAAGCGGCTCACGGTAGAGGGGGAACTCTACGAGCGACTCCCCGAGAAGCGGCTCCGCTGCTACGCCTGCGGGCACCGGTGCCTCATCCCCGAGGGGCGCCCCGGGGTCTGCAAGGTCCGGTTCAACGAGGACGGTATCCTGAAGGTCCCGGCCGGCTACGTGGGCGCCCTCCAGGTGGACCCGGTCGAGAAGAAGCCCTTTTTCCACGCGCTGCCCGGCTCGCTCGCCCTCTCCTTCGGGATGCTCGGCTGCGACTACCACTGCGGGTACTGCCAGAACTGGATCACCTCGCAGGCGCTGCGCGACCCGGCCGCCCAGAGCCCGCCCCAGCCCATCACCCCGGCGGAACTCGCCGAGATGGCCGTGGAAACGCAGTCGGCCTTCGTGGTGAGCACCTACAACGAGCCCCTTATCACGAGCGAGTGGGCCGTGGCCGTCTTCAAGGCGGCGCGGGCCCGCGGCCTGCGGACCGCCTACGTGAGCAACGGCAACGGCACCGAGGAGGTCCTGGACTACCTCCGCCCCTGGGTGGAGTGCTACAAGGTGGACCTCAAGGGTTTCAACGACCCTAACTACCGGAAACTGGGCGGCAAGCTCCAGACGGTCCTGGACACCATCCGGATGCTCCGGGCGAAGGGGTTCTGGCTGGAGGTCGTGACGCTCCTCGTCCCGGGGTTCAACGACGCGGACGCCGAGATCCGGGAGATCGCCCGCTTCCTAGTCTCCGTCTCCCCCGAGATTCCCTGGCACGTGACCGCCTTCCACCAGGACTACAAGATGCGGGACCGGGAGAACACCACGGCCCGCACCCTCCTGAAGGCCGCCGAGATCGGGGCGACCGCAGGCCTCCAGTTCGTCTATGCCGGCAATCTCCCGGGGCGCGTCGGCCCCTGGGAGGACACCCGCTGTCCCGGATGCGGGTGCACCCTCATCCGCCGCAGCGGCTACCGCATCCTCGAGAACTCCCTCCAGCACGGCGCCTGCCCCACCTGCCACCGTCCGATCCCCGGCGTGTGGCACTGAGCGGCTGCGGTCCCGCCGCCCCGGGTGACCGACGACCACCCACCGCGACCAAATCCTAGGCATACGGCTCTGACAGCCCGGCCTCGGCCCAGGACGAGGGGGCCTTGGGAACTCCAGGGGGGTGAGCGGAGTTGAGGAGGGTAGGCCCCGGCACGGGGCAGGCGCCCGGGGGAGCGGGACGAGCTTCGTTTCTCCACGGTTCACAGTGGCTGGCCCAGGGGGAAAGGGGGGGGCAGGATGTACGAGATGACGCGGCGCGAAATGATCATCTCCTCTGCGGCGGCGGCGGCGGTGCTCGGCCTGAGCGGTCGGGTGGCGTTCATCGGCACCGCGCACGCGCAGAAGGCGATGGAGCAGGGCTTCTACCGCCACAAGGTGGGCGACATCGAGGTCACGGCTCTCTATGATGGCGTATGGGAGAAGGGGCACGATCCCGGCTTCATCAAGAACGCCACGGTTGACGAGACGAAGGCGGCGCTGGCCGCGGCCGGCCTGCCGACCGAGTTCGTACCGATCCCGTTCACGCCCAGCGTGGTGAAGACGGGCGGAAAGATTGTACTGATTGACACCGGCACAGGCGGTCAGACCGGTGGTCCGAAGTCGGGCAACCTGATGAAGCACCTCGCGGCCGCGGGCATCGCACCGGGCGCGGTGAACGTCATCATCATCTCGCATTTCCACCCGGATCACATCTTCGGGCTAATGACGAAGGCGCCGGAGAACACGCCGGTCTTCCCAAACGCGGAAATCTATGTGCCGGCCGTCGAGTACAAGTTCTGGATGGATCCGGCCATTGAGAGGCTGCCGGAGGGGCGCCGCCCGCTCGCCCGGCGGATCCAGGAGATCTTCCCGCGCCTGAAGGACCGGGTGCATCAGTTCGCGGGGGACAAGGAGCTGGTGCCGGGCGTCCGACCGATCGACGCCTGGGGCCACACGCCGGGCCATACGGCGTTCCATCTGAGTTCGGGCAAGGATCAGCTCATCATGCTCG
>CAZRDA010000207.1:0-3696 GCA_964598715.1 uncultured bacterium
GCCAGCCCGAGGACGAGGTTCAGCCACCCCGCCACCATCGCCGCCCGGAACCACGCGCGCGCCCCCGGGTTCAACGCAGCCCGGGGACCGATCACGAAGTCGTGGAGGGCCTTCACCACGATCATCGCCGCGACCAGGAGCAATTTCCAGCGGAGCCACTCGTGATCCCAGATCAGCCACGGGAAGTCCTGGAGAAGTCCCAGCACGTGCAGGATCGCTGCGCCCGTCGCGAGGAGCACGACCACCGCGACCCAGGAGAGGTCACGGAAGGCGCGCGCCGCCGCCCGGAAGGCGTTTGACCCCTCCAGCCGCCCGAGGGCCCGGAGTTTCCGCCCGGCCACGGCGAAGAAGATTATCCCGCCGACCCAGGTGGCGGCCGCGACCAGGTGGAGCCAGAGGAGCAAGGCGCGCTGCGCGTCCATTCAGTCCACGGCCGGCGGCTTGAAGGCACAGAGCGGATCGCTCTCGAGCGGGTCGCCCATCACGGCGCAGGCCCGGGCCCGCGAGCCGCCGCACACCCCGCGGTAGGGGCAGCGCCCGCACCGCCCCCGGAGCCGGGTCCGGTCCCGCAGGGCCCGGAGGAGCGGCGAACCCCGATAGATCTCCACCAGGCTCGTCGCGCGCACGTTTCCCGCCAGGAGGGGGAGGAAACCGCTCGGGTACACTTCCCCCCTCCACGAGACAAACACGACGCCGTTTCCGTCGCTCACCCCGAACCCTCGCGCCCAGGGGCTCCGCAGAATCTCCTCCGGGCTCCTCCCCTCCCGGCGCAGGCGGTCGAAGAGGACCCGGCGGTAGTGGGGGGCCTCGGTCGTCTTGATGGCGACGGGGCTGGAGCGCGCGATCTCCGAGAGCCACCGCAGCACCCGCTCGCACCGCCCGGGGGTGATCTCCCGCAGCGCCCGGCCGCGCCCGACCGGGACGAGGAAAAAGAGGCTCCAGCGGCCGGCGCCCGTCTCTTCCACGACCTGGCGGAGCGCGGGCAGGTCGTCCACCGTCTCGGCGCAGACCGTGGTGTTCACCTGCAGCGGGATCGCCGCCTCGCGGACGGCACGCGCCGCCGCAAGCGTCGCTTCGAAGCAGCCCGGGATGCCCCGGAAGGCGTCGTGGGCCTCGCGGCTCGAGCCGTCGAGGCTCAGCGCGACGGTTTCCACCCCGAGGTCGCGGAAGCGGCCCACGATCGCGGGGGTGAGGCGCGGCGTCACGCTCGGGGTGATCGCGATGCGGAGCCCCAGGTTCCTCCCGTACCGGATCAGGTCGAAGAGATCGGGGCGCTCGAGCGGATCGCCCCCGGTGATCACGAGGAGCACGTTGCCGAATCCCCGCACGTCCCGCAGGAGCGCCTCCACCTCGTCCGTCGTGAGCTCGTCGGGGTGCCGCTGGATGACGGCCTCGGCGCGGCAGTGCCGGCAGGCGAGCGCGCAGGCCCACGTGGCCTCCCAATACACGACGAGCGGCGTGTCCTCGAACGTAAGCGTCGGCAGCGCGGCGCGGACGCGCGGTGCCGCCCCGATTGACCCCCCGGTCATGATGCCTCCCTCAGGGCCGCTTGAACGACCCCCCGAGTGCCGCGAGCGCGCACACCCCGAACAGAACGATGCCGCCGAGGAACCGGAGCCCGTGCAGGCCCGTGAGCAGGCTCACCGTGGGGCCAGATGGCCATCAGCAGCAGAACCCTGGGACGAAGGTGGGTGGGCTGGCGCTATGCCGCTGCGACCTCCATCGCGGCGTGGCGCACCGTGAGGACCGGGCACGGCGCGATGCGGACGACCCGCTCCGCCACGCTCCCCATGAGGGCGTGGACCAGGCCCGTCCGCCCGTGGGTCCCCATGACGATCAGGTCCGCCTTCCGGTCTCTGGCCACCCGCGCGATCTCCAGGAACGGGACCCCTCGGGTCACCAGGACCTCGGCCTTCCCCCCCGAAGCCGCGGCCGCGAGCGCCCCGAGCTTTTCCTCCGCCTCCCGCCGCTGGGCCGCGAAGATCTCCGCCCACTGCTCCGCCGCGAGAAAGGTCTCGGGGGTCATGGCCGGAGCGGGAGTCACGTGGAGCAGGAGGAGCGCAGCCCCCAGCTGTTCGGCCATTTGCTGGGCATGGGGCCAGGCCGCCTCCGCATTCTCGGAAAAGTCGGTCGCGTACATGATCCTCCGGATCTTCATCGCCCCCTCCCCTCCCCCTTTCGACCCCGTCCTGGCCTCGCGGCGGGGCCCGGCCCACCCCCTTACGCCGCCTCCCGCAGCTCGGGGGGTCGGACGGTCAGCACCGGGCAGGGCGACGTCCGCAGGACCTGCTCGGCGACGGAGCCCATCAGGATCCGCCGCAGCCCCGTCCGCCCATGGGTGCCGGTGATGATGAAGCCCGCGTTGGCCAGGGCGGCCGCCATCCGGAGGGCGGGCTCCGAAGCCGGGGAGAGGTCCGTCGCGATCAGGATCCGCTTCAGCTCCTGCATGGGCTCACCTCCTCCGCGGTGTCGTCCCCCCCGGCGCCCGTTCCGGCCTCAGCTGGAAAGGGCCGGAAGCTCAACGATCCCGAACAGCTCCCGGGCACAGCGAGGACAGACCGCCAGCCCCTCCGGGGCATAGGCGCACCGGGGGCAGCAGGCCCGGCCGCAGAAGTTGCACCCCCACCGGACCCCCGGGGAAGTCAGCCCGCATGGGCAGGGTGCCTCCGTATTCTCCGGCGGCGGCGCCTCGACTGGCTTCGGTGCCTCACCACGCCCAGCCGCCTGGAGAGGCTGGGGACGAGGAGGAGCATGTTCTTGTTTGGATGGGGCGCGTCCGGTCCGGGCGAGCAGGGCTTCCCACTCCCGATCCACCTGCGCCTGAATCTCTTCCATCACATGGCGGTGCTCCGGTTTCAGGAGATGGCGGAATCGCCCCTGGGCCTCGAGCCACTGGGCCACGGGTTTCTTCTCCCGCGGGCTGTACGTCAACCGCCAGCCCCCATCCACCACCTCGAAGAGGGGCCAATAGCAGGTTTCCACGGCGAGTTGGCTGATCCGGATCGTGTCCGCCGGCTCGAAGCGCCAGCCCCGATTGCACGGGGAATAGACGTTGATGAACGATGGCCCGTCCGCCTCCAAGGCCCGTCGCACCTTGGTGGTGAGGTCGGTCAGGGGCTGCGGGGTCAACGTCGTCTGGGCGACGTAGGGGATGTTGTGGGCCGCGATGATCCCGGTGAGGTCCTTCCGCCACTGGATCTTCCCCGGGATGACCTCCCCGGCCGGCGTGGTGGTCGTATGGGCGCCGAGCGGGGTGGCGCTGGAGCGCTGGATCCCGGTGTTCATGTAGCCCTCGTTATTCAGGCACACGTAGAGGAACCGGTGGCCCCGCTCCAGAGCCCCCGAGAGGGACTGGAGCCCGATGTCGTAGGTCCCCCCGTCTCCGGCGAAGACGATGAAGGCGATCCGCTCTTCCGGGATCTTCCCGCGGCGCCGGAGCGCCCGCCACGCGGCCTCCACCCCGCTGACCGTGGCGGCGGCGTTCTCGAAGAGGCTGTGCAGCCAGGGCACCCGCCAGGCCGTGTAGGGGTAGATCGTCGTGGCCACCTCGAGACAGCTGGTGGCGTTGACGACCACCACGGGGACCTGCGCGGCGACCAGGACCTGCCGCACGATGACCGACTCGGCGCACCCGGCGCAGAGCCGGTGCCCTCCCGAGAGGAGATCGGGGCGGGAAGAGAGCTCCTTGACCGACGG
>CAZRDA010000208.1:0-3684 GCA_964598715.1 uncultured bacterium
ACTCGATCCAGCCCTTGAAGGCGCGGACTCTGCGGGATCGGATCGGGTCGTGGGTGTTGTTGGTCATGTAATATATAAAGATGCCGAAGACCAGCTGGGGGGCCGTCAGGGCCACGACCGGGTCGTTCGCGGCCCACTCTCCTTTGACCGCTAAGGCCGCCAGGACGAATCCTAGGAAGGCGGCCCCAGAATCTCCCATGAAGATGCTGGCCGGCCGGGCCGGACGGAAATTGTACGGGAGGAACCCCAGGCAACTGCCCATGGTCGCCGCCGCCACCCAGCCGAGGACCGGCTGCTGGTTCTGATACGCCAGGACCCCGAGGAAGAAGGCCGTGACGGCCCCGAGCCCCGCCGCCAGCCCATCCATCCCGTCGAAGAAGTTCATGGCGTTGGTGATGCCGATGATCCAGAGGAGGGTGAGCAGCCCGTTTGCTCCCCAGGCCCAGCCCCCGAGCGCAGGCGGGAGCACCTCCAGGGCCAGTCCACCGGCCATCGCGAGGATCGCCGCCGCGAGTTGGGCCGCCAGTTTCAGCCCGGCCGGGACCGGTCGGAGGTCATCCGCCACGCCCACCGCCACCAGGAGCGCGGACCCCAGCAGAATGCCGAGGAGGTCACGGGAGAATATGGAGTTGGCCAGGAGCGAGAGACTGAAGGCCACGAAGAGGGCCACCCCCCCAAGGAGGGGCGTGGCGCTCCCGTGCTGCTTCCGGGAATCGGGGAGGTCCACGACCCCGGAGCGCTGGGCAAGGACCCGGACGGGGGGGACCAGAAGCCCGCTCAGGCTGGCCGAAAAGAGGAAAATATACAGCCACCGCCCGCCGTGCGAGGTAAACCACGCCCGGACCGGAATGAGAAAAAGGACCAGGAAGAGGAGGATAAGCAGCAGGTAGGCGACCCGCTTGTGGGGGAAGTGTCCCCCCGATTCCCTCATCGCCCCCCCCTTCCGAGGATGGCCCGGGCCGCTTCGGCCACACGGCTGACCTCCCCATCGGTCAGGGCCGGAGAGCACGGGAGGGAAAGAGAGGTCCGCCAGGCTTCCTCCGCCCCCGGGAACCCGTCCCGGCCCAGGAGGCGGTGCAAGGGAGTATGGACCGGCCGCCGGCAGGCGATCCCCTGCCGGGCGAATGCGTCCAGGGCGGCTCCGGCCCCGCCCGGGACCCGGACCACGAATCGGTAGTAGATCCGCCCCGGGACATCGGGAGGAAGGGCGACCGGGGCATCGGCCAGGGCCTGCCGGTACGCGGCGGCGATGGCGGTCCGGCGAGCCAGAAACTCCGTCAGGCGGCTGAGCTGGACCCGGCCCACAGCCGCATGGAGGTCGGTCATTTTGTAGTTAAACCGGAGCCGGGCATCGGGGGCCTCGTCGTAAGACCGGAGGTCCCGGGCGAGCGTCAGAACCTCCGGCCGGTCGCTGAGCAGCATCCCCCCTTCCCCCGTGGCGAGCAACTTGGTGGCATAGAAGGAGCAGACCGCCGCCTCCCCCCGGTTCCCCACGGGCCGGGCACCGGCCGTCGCGCCCAGAGCCTGGGCGCAATCCTCGATGATCAGCAGGCCCAGGCCACGGAAGCCCAACACATCGGCCGGCCAGCCGAAGGGATGAACCAGGATCAGAGCGCGGCAGCGAGACGTGCGGGATCGGCGGGCCGCCTCCGGGTCCAGGCCCCCCGTCGCGGGATCCACGTCCGCCAGAATCGGCTCTGCGCCGGCCAGCCGGACCGCATGCAGCAAGGCGGCACACGTGTACGAGGGCAGGAGCACCCCATCCCCCGCCCCCGCCGGCAGCGCCAGGAGAGCCAGGTGCAGGGCAGCGGTCCCCGAGGAGGTGGCGACCCCGCCCCGCAGGCCCATCCGGGCCGCCACCTCCGCCTCGAAGGCGGCCACCTCGGGCCCCTGCACCAGGTGTCCCGAGCGGAGGACGGCAGCGGCCGCCTCAGCCTCCGCCTCCCCCAGGCTCGGCCGCGAGTGGGGGATCACCTGCTCCAGCACCGCCCTGCCCCCTGTCTCAGATGACATTGATGAAGAGCCGGAGAGGCACGAACCCCTCCGCAGAGCGGACCCGGCCCTGGATCCCCCGGAAGTGGGCGGAGGTCCGGCAGAGGTCCGCGATGGAGAGCCCCTCGATGTTGGTCTTCTGCACCTGGGAGGCATGCGTCTTCAGCGCCCGGACCTTCTCCTCGAGCACGCTCTCGATGTCCACGAAGACGCTTGGGGTAAAGTCGTGCGTGGTCGGCCCTTCGTAGAACAGCACGTTCCGGGTGTACCGGGTGGCCGAGATGGTACAGGCCGCCAGGTGCCGGTGGTCCTGGTGTGTGTCAGACCCGTAGTGGACGAAGATGAAGTCCGGGGCAACGCTCCGGACCACGTCCTCGATCTTCTGGATGAGGGTCTGGTTCACGGGGACCTCGGTGTCCCGGTACTCTCCCCAGAACACCTCCTTCGCCCCGAGGATGGCGGCCGCGGCTTCCTGCTCCTGCCGGCGGAGGGCAGCGTCCCCACCCCCCCCACCGGCGGTCAGCACCAGCAGGCGGAGATCGTGCCCCCCCCGCGTGTACTTGATCAGCGTCCCGCCGCAGCCGAACTCGATGTCGTCCGGATGGGAGCCGATCGCCAGGATCCGCATCATCCCTCCCCGCGCCGGGCGCGCAGGTGGGCCAGGCTCTCCGGCCCGCAGTTGAAGAGGAGATCCACCACGGACAGGTCGGGCTGGAAGGCGCCGTAGCGTTGGGCGTACACGGGGCAGGCGAAGGCCTGGGTGTGAACGGTGATCCCCGCGGCGGCGAACCCGGCCGGGTCCATGTACGCCGTCCCGTTCGCCCCCGCCAGGTAGGTGGATGCATTGAGCCACTGGCAGATGGCCACCAGCCTCCCCGTGGGCTCCTCCGGGAAGGACCCGGCGCTGGCTCGATACAGGCGCGCGCGGATCCCGAGGGCGGCCGCCAGATACTCGATGCAATGCCAGGTGAGGTCCACCAGGCGCTCCCACGGGCGCGCGTAGCAGTCGGCGAAGAAGGCGGCGTGGGGGGCGAAGAAGGGGGCCGTGCCGTAGTGGGTCTGGAGGGCCTGCCAGTGCTTGCGCGCCCAGGAGTCCTCGGGGGGGATCCGGACTTCGTCAATCCGCTGGGGGAACTTGTGGAGCACGGGCACCGTAAGCCACTGCCACCCCGCGGCGGTCTTGATCCGGTTCCGGTTCTGCCACTCGTTCTTCTTGAACTGGACCGTGTCCAGGAGGACGAAGGCATCCGCCCGGTCCATCTTGTCGAAGTAGCCGATCCAGGGGAGGTACTGGGGCTGGTGGATGGCGACGATCATGCCCCGCCCCCCCCGGCGCGGACGAAGATGGGGTTACTGAGGAGCCGGTGGGGAACCTCCCCCCGGGCCTGGACCCGGAAGACCGCCGCGGCTCCCTGGAGCCCCGCCTCCCGGTACCCCAGGGTCAGGGGGGTGAGCCCTGACCTACGGGCGACCACCTCCCCCGACCGAATGAGGACCACCTCGACGGGGTGTGCCATGGCGTCGCTCCCCGCCACCGTCGTCCGGACATCCAGTGGGGTGCCGGGCGGAACCATCAGGGTCTCCCCGACTCCCATGGCCCGCCCGCCCGCGGCCACCTCGAAGCGGTCGAGGCTCAGCCGGTAGGCACCCGTTCCCTGAATGGCGGCGGCCCGGCCGGCCCGCAGGGCCTCC
>CAZRDA010000209.1:0-3668 GCA_964598715.1 uncultured bacterium
GGGACGGCCCCCGCGATCTCCTCCACCGCCCGCTTGCTCGTCTCGCTGTAGACGCCGCCCGTCACCAGGACGCGCCTGCCGCGGCACGAGGCGGTCAGAACCGCGCCCCGCGTCCGGGGGTCGGAGGCCAGCGCGGCTTCTACCTTGCTTGCCAGGAAGAGGTCGGCCAGGGCCGCCAGCGACTCGGCCGTCATGGTGAACTCCGGCCTGCGAGCAAGCGTGGCGATCACCTCGGCAGCCGACTCGGCCGAGAGGTGACCGGTGTTCAGCACGAGATCGTAGAGGCGAGGGTCCCGCCAGTCCACATCGTAGAGGTAGCGCATGCGCGCCGCCCGGTCCCGGTCGTTCCGCTCCACGATCTGGAGGGCGGTCTCGGGATCGAGTTTCTCCTGCTCCGCCACCCGGCGGGCCCGCAGCTCCAGCGGGGCCACGATCCGGATCTTCAGGACGCGGGGCACCTCCCGGAGGAGGATCTGCCCCCCCCGCCCCTCCAGAACCACCTGACCCTCCCGGGCGAGGTCATACATCGCCTCGCGCACGTAGATGGAGTACCGCCGCTTCTCCTCGTCAATCCGCTCCCAGAGAGTGGGGGCTTTGTCGGCCACCTCCTCCAGCCTGGCCTCCTCGACCCCGTAGGCCCCCGCGGCTTTCAGGATGATTTCCCGATCGGCCAAGCGGAGGCCCAGGATCGCGGCCGCGCGGGCGGCAATGACGGCGCCGCCGCTCCCCAGCTCCTGGGAAATGGTCAGGACCGCCATGGCCACCTCCCCCGGGGCGCCTCGGCGCCCCTAGCGCCGCCGAAAGCCGGGGTCGGCCCGCCACGCCCGCTTCAGGGTGTCCCCGCGGAGGCCGCAGCGGAGCGCCTCCAGGGCCAGGACATCCTCGGGCGCCACGTTCCCCAGGCTGACGTTCGGCCCGAACCGGAGGATGAAGTGCCGCTGCTGGGCCGCGAGCGGCGCCTCCCAGATGAGGCGGGCCGGGTCCTTCACCCCGGCCATCAGGGCGTCAATCTCGGCATCGAGGGGAATCCCGTGGGCGTCCATCACC
Organism: uncultured bacterium; assembly: GCA_964598715.1. Lineage (GTDB taxonomy): Bacteria > Methylomirabilota > Methylomirabilia > Methylomirabilales > JACPAU01 > JACPAU01. The sequence continues at coordinate 1,048 of CAZRDA010000209.1, forward strand.
CCCACGCCCCGGCCGGCCTCCCGGGCCTCGACCACAACCATGAATGCCCCGAGAGCCAGGTCCCGCTCCGCCTCCTCGGCCAGGGCCTGCATGGGGAGCGCCTCCCCGGGGTCCTTCTTCCCCACCTCCGAGATGACGCGGAAGCCCGCCCGCACCGCCTTCCGGATCACCGCTTCCCGGGTCCGCGCGTCTATGGCGATGGTGCCATCCGAGATCTCGATGGCGTTGAACCCGAGCGCCTCCGCGCGGGCCAGGTACCGGTCGAAGGTCCCCTGCCAGACGCACACCTCCTGGAACGTCCCTCCCGGCATGCAGAAACACCCGGCTCCCGTGATGAGCCGCACCTTCCGCTTGAGAAGCGGGGCATCGAAGAAGGCGGACGTCCCGAAGGTGAGTTTTACCACGTCAATGGAGTCTGTCGCGGTCGTCATCAGGTCGCCAATCTGGTGCAGGCCGAGCCCCTTATCCAGGACCATGGTCCAGCCGACGGCCCGGGGCTTCGCGACCCGCTCCTTCACCGGGAGCGTGAATACCCCCTCCCAGGCCTTCCGGACCGCCGTCCCGCTCCGGCCTCCGGCTTTGCTCCGCGTCCGCGGCATCACGCGAGTCCCTCCAGGCAGTTTCGCGGGCCGCAGAGGGTCGCCCTGGCGCTGCGGATCTCCGCCCGCTTGACCAGGGCGCGCATCACCTCCAGGCGGCGCCGCGCCAATTCCGGTTCATCCAGGGCCGGCACGGGCAGGCACTCGTAGAGCAGGACCGTTTGGCCGTGCTTCTCGGTGGCGCTATCGAAGAGGAGCCGAACCAGCCGCTCCCGGGGCTCGATGGGCGTGACGATGGGTGTCGTTCGCCCCGACTCCACCTTCGGGTGGACGATACGGAGCGGTGGGTTCTCCAGGACGTCCCGGGCGGTCTGGACCGGCGCCATATCCAGGGCGATCTTGGTGGCCCAGACGTCGGAAACCGCCGGGAGCGTCACCCCCAGGCGGGCCGCCGCCTCCGGGAAATCCTGAATGAGGTTTCCCACCCGGACATTGTCGAAGAGGGAGCCCTTGTAGAACTGGTAGCCGCCGTCCGTGAAGCGAAGGTGGGTCATCTCGGTGCTGAACACGGTGAAATTGCGCGCGAGGCCGGCAAGGAGGAGGCAGGTCTTCCCCGCCCCCGCTGGCCCCGGGATCAGCCAGAGTTCCCCGGTGGCGTCGTCCAGCATGGCGCTGGCGTGGAAGGTGTAGGTCTGGTGGTGCTTCTCGAGGGCATAGATGATGTATCGGTAGAGAAACCCCAGGTTGCCGAAGAGGGTGTAGCGCTTATCCGGGGTGCCCGCCTCGAGGGCCGTGAAGTCCCCCACGGCCACCACGCGGTCCTCCCCCAGCAGCAGTCGGGGCGCCGCGTTCTTCTCATCGAGGATGAAGATCTCCGCATCCAGGTCGGGGGCGTAGGGGATCTCCTGGATGGCGTGGTAGTCGGTCAGGAGGGACTGCTGTACCCGGGCGGTGAAGTACTCCGGGCTCCGGATGAGCGCGCCATTGTTGCTCACCAGGCCAAGCCGAGCGTGAAGGACCTGCACGGCGCGCCGGTGCATGGCGTCTTGCTCCGCGGGCCTCAGGCCATGTCCACCTTGATGAGGTTCGTCGTCCCGGGCGGGCCCGTCGGCGGCCCGGCCGTGATGACGAACCGATCCCCCGGCTGCACCAGCCCGGAGGCCAGGGCCGCCTCTTTCGCCTGGGCCATCATGGCGTCCACGTTCTCATGCTTGTCGGTCACCACCGGGATGACCCCCCAGACGAGCGCGAGGCGCCGGGCCACGACCTCCGTGGCGCTCACGGCCAGGATCGGCTGGCGAGGGCGCAGGCCGGCGATGATGCACGGCGTCTTCCCGGTCCGGGTGGGGCAGACGATGGCCTTGGCCTGGATCTCCTGGGCCACCAGGCACGCCGCCTCGCAGATGGCGAAGTGGACGGTCCGGGCCTGACGCGAGGTCCGCCGGCGCTCCGTCCAGGCCCCCTCCTCCAGGGCCCGCTCGGCGGCCTCGGCGATCCGGGCCATGACCGAGACCGCCTCTACCGGGTGCCGCCCCGTGGCGCTCTCCTCAGAGAGCATCACGGCGTCGGTCCCGTCCAGGACCGCGTTGGCCACATCGGAGGCCTCCGCCCGCGTGGGGCGGGGGCTCGCCACCATGGAGGAGAGCATCTGGGTGGCGGTGATGGCCGGCTTCCCCTGGGCGTTCGCCATGGCGATAAGCCGCTTCTGGGCGAGCGGGACCTCCTCCAGCGGGATCTCCGCTCCCAGGTCGCCGCGGGCGATCATGATCCCGTCCGCCGCCTCCAGGATCCCCTCGATGTTCTCCAGGGCGTCCCGCTTCTCGATCTTGGCGATCACCGGGATCTCCGCCCCCGCCTCCGCCAGGAGGGTCTTGGCCTCGAGGACGTCATCCGCGGTCCGCACGAAGGAAACGCCCAGGTAGTCCACCCCCTGTTCCACGGCGAAGGCCAGATCGGCCCGGTCCTTCCCGGTCAGGGCCTTCACCTTCCGGCCGCCTCCGGGGAGGGTGACCCCCTTGTGGGGGAAAAGCGTCCCGCCCACCACGACCCGGCAGCGGACCTCCTCCCCCCCCTTCTCGGTCA
>CAZRDA010000210.1:0-3664 GCA_964598715.1 uncultured bacterium
GTCTCACCGGGGTGTACCCCGCCCGTCGGCATCTCCCAGGTGACCCGCCCCGCCACGTAGCGGTACTGGCGGATGAGCACCACCGTATCCGCGCTCACAAAAGGCAGGACCCCCACGCACTGGCCGCAGGAGACCACGCCGTAAATGGTGGTTCGCCCATCGGGCAGCTCGACCAGGTCCTCCCGGAGCGACAGCCAGCGGTTGCTGTACACCGGCGTGGTCGAGAGGGTCTTCCAGGGAGTCTCCGATGGTTCCTTCATCCTGAACGCTCCCGGAAAAACTGGCGCGTATGGTGGGCGAGGGTATCCTCCACGCTCCCCAACGAGGCCTTCAGGCGCTCCAGATCCTCCGGGGTATCCACGTCGAACCACGGGGGGAGGCAGGCGACCGCGAGCCCCTTCGCCTCTGCGCGCCGGATGGTCTCGGGAAGGATCCGGGCCGTGCTCCACGCCATGTCCTCGAACAGGTCCCGGTGCAGTGTGCGCAACCCGATCAGGTAGTAGCCGCCGTCCTCGGCCGGTCCCAGGACCACGTCAATCTCCGGCCGCGCAATGAGGCGAAGCGCCTCCTGCAAGTGCCAGGTGGGGAGGGTGGGGGTGTCGCTGTCAATGGCCAGCGCTCCTGCATACCCCTTCGCAAAGAGCAGGTCGAAACTGTTCGCCAGGCGGCTCCCCAGGTCACCGCCGCGCTGGGGGACCAGGACAAAGTCGGGGGCCAACTCCTCAAACACGGTCCTTCCGTCCGCCGGGGTGTAAGCGACAGCCGGGCTGGCCTCCCGGAGCGCCCTCACCTGCCCGATCTTGTCGAGCAGGAAGCAGCGGTAGAGCGCCGCCGCGTCCAGCGGGGAGAGGGGCGGAGAGAGCCGCGTCTTGACCTCGCCGACCCGGGGCGCCTTCGCCATGATCGCGACGACGATCCGTTCCATCTTCGGGCGTCTCCGCTCCGCGCCTGCTGCTCGATCTGTGCCGACCGGCCGGAGCCGCCGGCAGCACCCTCAGCCCCGATCGGATCCCCTCACCCTGAGAAACGTCTCGAGGACCTGCTCGTCGGCCGCGTCCACGGAGGTGAGTCCGACCGTGGCCACCCAGGCGCCGCCCTCCTCGCGCGCAGCCAGGACCTTGCCGTAGAGGTCCGCCGAGTCCCGCGCGAGCGCCGGATAGTGGAGCCGGAGGCGCAGGTTCGTCATCGGCGCGAGATGCCGATCGAGGCGGGCCTCAACCCGCCGCGAACCGAGCCGCAGGACCTCCCCGGTCACGCGCTCGGGACGGACGGCCTTGTCCTCGATCACCCAGCAAGTGAGGGGCAGGGCGACGGGCACATCCGGTCCAGCGTCCGGGGCGGCCCCGGGGAGGCGTTGCGCGGAGGGCCCGGCCAGCCCCCGGAGTTCGCGGAGGAGGAGGGGCTCGCGGAACCCTTTGATCTCGACGGAGAGGGGCGGGCCCACCTCGGCGACCGCACGGATCCGCTCATAGGTGGTGGGGCTCAGGAGGATCTGCCCGCCTACCGTGCAGCCCTCCACGCGGGCGGCGAGGTTCACGGGGCTCCCGACCACGGCGTACTTGGCCCGGATCTCGGAGCCGATGTTCCCCACCACCGCCTCACCGGTGCTGAGGCCGATCCCCATCTCGAGCCGGGGCAGCCCCCGCGCCGCATTGAGCCGGTTGACCTCCTCCATCGCGCGCTGCATGGCGAGCGCGCAGGCGGCGGCGCCTCCGGGGTGATCGGGATGAGCGAGCGGGGCGCCAAAAATCGCGAAGATCGCATCGCCGATGAACTCATTGATGGTCCCATTGTGCTCGTTGATGATCTCGGTCATGCGGGCCAGATAGTCGTTGAGGACCTGCACCACCACGACCGGGTCGCTCTCCTCGACCCACCGGCTGTAGCCGCGGAGATCCGACATCAGGATCGTGACATCCCGCTTCTCGCCCCCCAGGCGGAGCCCCTCGGGTGATTCCAGGAGGGTGCGGGCGACCTCGGGGGAGACGTAGCGCCCGAAGGCGTCTCGGATAAAGTCCCGCTGGCGGAGGCCTTCCAGCATGGCATTGAACGCCTCCGTCAGGTGCCCCACCTCATCGTGGGAGGAGACCGGGAGGGGCTGGGAGAGATCCCCTCCCGCCACCCGCGCGACGCCGCGCGTGAGCTCGCTCACCGGGCCGGTGATGCGGCGCGCGAGCAGGAGGCCGGCAGCGAGGGCCACGAGCCCCCCGAGGAGAGAGATCCCCAGGACCGTGTGGCGGAGCCCCGCCAGACGCTCCAGATAGACGTTGACCCGGTAGTCCACGTCGAGGACGGTCCGCACCCGGCCGCGTGCATCCCGGACCGGGGCGAAAGCCGTGATCCAGGTGCCGTGCTCGTTATCGTAGACGGGCGTCCGGGTGGCGACCCCCTCGCGGAAGGCGCGGCCAAGCGGCTCCAGGAGCGCGGGGACAAGGTCATAGACCTCGCCTGGCAGCCCGGGCCCGCGGCTCGTGACCATGAAGCGCGCCCGGCGGGCCGCGGGCTCGAAACCGGTCAGGGTATAAATCGGTGTCTCCACGCGGTTCTCGTCCTGGATCGCTGCGAGGGTGGCCCGGAGGCGGCGGTAGGCCTCCGAATCCTGGCGCAAGGTGGCCTCGACCTCGGCGTGGAGCGCCGGATCAATGAGCAGTACACCCGTGCGCGCGATATTCAGAAGAAAGGTCCCGAGGGTCTCCTCGACCTCCCGCTTCTGTTGCTGGTAGATGAGCACCCCGACGACACCAATGCCCAGGAGCGTCACGGCCACGAACAGGGCCGCCAGACGGACGCTCAGGCGCTGCCAGGGACGCAGAGGTGCGGTGGGAAGACCATGCTGGGTCGTCATCTGCTTCCCCTCGAGTCGCTGCCCTATCGGGTGAGGCGGAAGGTCCCCTGGATTCTGCGGCCCTCGCAATCTTTCACCTCAAAGGTGCCGCGGATCTCCTGGACGGTAGCCGACGCCTCCCCCTTGTGCTCGACGCGGCACTCCCCGAGGAGGGACGCGGTGTAGGCGAGTCGCTCCCCCTGGAGGGTCCCGCGCAGGCCGCCGGCCAGGGTGGACTGCACGCGCAGCGCCCCATCCACCCGGTTCTCTCGCTGGGCCAGCACGAGTGTCAGCCGCTCCTCCCGGCCGCCCATCGTCACGCCGCCGTACCACGTCCCGCTGAGCGGCCCCTGCGTCGATTTCCCCCGCTTGCTCTCGTGGAAGGCGTACACCTTCCCGTCCATGGAGCCGCTGTAGAGCGAGCCATCCGGGCCGAGGACCGGCGAGGAGATCAAGGTCCCCTTCGTCTGGAACTCCCAGAGGAGCCGCCCGGCATCGCCGGACGCGGGTGGCGCGATCGCGTAGATCTTGCCGTTGTCCGCCCCCAGATAGATGGTCCCATCCGGCGCCAGGACCGGGGAGGTCTCGATCGTCGTCCCGATCCGGTATCTCCAGACGGCCTTCCCGGTCGTGCCGAAGAAGCCCCGGGACTCCCGCAGCGCGTACAGGAACCCGTCCTTCGGCCCGATGTACACGGTCCCGTCCGTCCCGAAGGCGGCCGAGGAAAAGATCGCATACTCCGTGAACTGGCTCTTGAAGGTCCAGAGCTTTTCACCGGTTCCGGCGTTCAGGACGTAGATCAGGCCGTCGTTGCCGCCGATCACCAGGCGCCCCGTCTCG
>CAZRDA010000211.1:0-3663 GCA_964598715.1 uncultured bacterium
AGGTCCGGGTCGCCCTCGAGTTCCTGGGCTTCGCCGACTGCTCCGTGAACACGCTTGAGGCCTGCTGGCGGGTCGTGAAGCGCACGAACCGCCCCAACGTCGGCCTTGTCCTCGACACCTTCCACTTCTACGCGGGCAACTCCTCCCTGAAGAGCGTGGCCGCTCTCGACCCCCGGAAAGTCTTCATGGTCCACCTGAACGATGTCATGCCCGGGCCGCGGGCGCGGCTGCACGATGCCCGCCGCCTCTACCCCGGCGACGGGGTCCTGCCCCTCACACCCATCCTGCGGGCCCTGCGGGGGATCGGCTACGCCGGGCTCTTCTCGGTGGAGATCTTCCAGCCCCGCTACTGGCGGCAGGACCCGATGCGGGTGGCGGCCACGGCCTACAAGAAGGCGCGGGCCGTCCTGGAGGCAGCGGGATGGCACTGAGGGTCGGCATCCTGGGCGCGGGCTACATGGGGACGACCCATGCGAATATCCTCGCCCGGGACGAGCGGGTGAAGGTCACGGCGGTGGCCGATGCCGACCCGGCGCGGGCCGAGGCGCTGGCCCCCAAGGTCGGCGCGAAGGTCCTCCCCTCACTGGAGGCCCTCCTCGACGCTGGCATCGAGGCCCTTTACGTCACGACTCCCAACACCACCCACACGGAGCCGGTCCTGGCAGCCCTGGCAGCTCGCGTACACGTCTTCTCGGAGAAGCCGATGGCCACGAGCCTCGCCGAAGCCCGACGGATCCGGGAAGCCGCCAGCCGCGGCCCGACCCTCTACCAGATCGGGCACAATCGGCGCTTCGCCCCCGCCTACAAGGCGGCCAAGGCCCGCATCGCGGACGGGAGCCTGCGGGTCACGTCGGCCCACATCAAGATGAACCGCGGCGAACTCCGGCAGCCCCCCTGGGTCGGCGACCGGGCCGTGACCGGCGGCTTCCTCTACGAGAGCACGATCCACCTCCTGGACATGGCCCGCTGGCTCCTCGGGGAGGTATCCTGGGTCCAGGTGGTTGGCGGCACCCACGTCTATCGGGAGCCGGACGACTTCTCCATGCTCCTCGGGTTCGCCTCGGGGGCCCACGCCGCCTTCACGTCCTGCGCCCACAGCACCTGGCTCTTCCCCTTCGAGCGGGTCGAACTCTTCGGCGCACACGCGGCGCTCGTCACCGAGGAGATGGAACGGGTTCGGTTTGTCCCCGCCCTAGAGAAGCCGGTCCAGACGCAGGAGTTCGGGCCCTTGCCGATCCCGGAGAAGTGGGGCTACGCCGAGGAGGACCGCCTCTTCGTGGGGGCCGTGCTCACCCGCGGCACGCCGCCGGTGACGGCCGAGGACGGCTACCGGTCGGTCGAACTGGTGGAGGCGTGCTACCGGAGCCTGATGCGCGGGGAGCGGGTCTTGCTGCCGCTCGCTTGAGGAGATCCCGATGGCAACGATGCCGGCGATGGTCTTCGAGGGGAGCGGCCGGCTCACCCTGAAGGACATGCCGGTCCCGCGCGTCGAGGCCGACGACCAGGTCCTCCTGAAGGTGGAGGCGGCCAGCATCTGCGGGACCGACCTCCAGATCCTCCGGGTCCCGCCCGGGCACCCGGCCACGCCCGGGACCATCCTCTCGCATGAGTACACCGGGGAGGTCCTGGACGCCGGGGACCGGGTGCAGTTTTTGAAGCCGGGGGACCGGGTCGTGGTGGACCCGAACCTGACCTGCGGCCAGTGCCCCTACTGCCGGATGGGGCGGAGCAACCTCTGCGAGCAGATGACGACGCTCGGCATCTTCGTCCACGGGGGATTCGCGCCGTTTAACGTGGCCCCGGTTCGGGCGATGCACACGATTGGGGCGCGCACGCCGAGCGAGATGGCCGTCTTCGCCGAGCCCCTCTCCTGCGTCGTGAACGGGGCGCGCCGGGTGGCGTTGCAAGCCGGGGAGTCGGTCGTCGTCCTCGGGGCCGGGCCGATCGGCCTCTACTTCATCCAGATGTTCCGGGCGGCCGGCGCCGGGAAGATCCTGGCGGCCGAGGTCCAGCCGTTCCGGGCGGAGATGGCGCGGCGGCTCGGGGCCCAGCGCGTCATTGACCCGACGAAGGAGAACCTGGCGGCCGCGGTCCGCGACGCGACCGGCATCGGGGCCGACGCCGTCGTGGATGCCGTCGGGACCCTGATGGCGGAGGCCCTCTCCTGCGTCAGGCGGGGCGGGCGGGTCCTTCTCTTCGGGATGAACACCCAGGCCCACCCGGCCATCCCGCAGCACGACATCACCCGCTACGAGGTGGAGGTCGTGGGCACTTTCATCTCCCGCCACACCTTCCCCGCCGCCATCCAGATCATCGAGAGCGGGGTACTCGACCTGCCGGCCTTCATCACGCACCGGCTGCCGCTGCGGGCGGCCGAGGAGGGGTTCGCCGCCATGCGCGCCGGGACCGGGATCAAGGTCATCGTGGACCCGCAGCGCGAGCGGTGAGGGAGAGCATCAACTGCCCCTTGACGGAGGCGCGCGGGCCAGAGTAGATTTATCCTTAGGGAAAAAAGCGGGAGCTCGGGGAGCCGGGCTGAGAGGGTAGCCAATCCGCTGCCGACCGCCCGAACCTGACCTGGGTAATGCCAGCGTAGGGAGCATGCAGAATGCTGAGGCCGCTGGGTTACCCTGGCGGCCTTTTCTTTTGATCGCCGGAAAGGAGTCGCGCGAAATGGAATCCCCACGCAAGCACCCGGTGACCCGCAAGATCCACCTCGAGGGGACCACCCCGGGCGTTCGGGTCCCCATGCGCGAGGTCGTCCCCACCTCGGACGACCCGCCGGTCCGCCTCTACGACACGAGCGGGGCCTACACCGACCCTACCTTTACGGCAGATCTCGAGAAGGGCCTCGCCCCGCTGCGCCGCCCGTGGATCCTGGGCCGCGGGGACGTCGAGCAACTTCCGGCCCCGACATCGTCGTACCGCCAGCAGCGGGACGCGGAGCCGACGCTGGCGAGCATCCGCTTCCCCTCGAGCCGCAGGCCGCTCCGCGCCAGGCCGGGCCGCCGCGTCACTCAGATGCACTACGCCCGGCGCGGCGAGATCACCCCGGAGATGGAGTTCATCGCCTTACGGGAGGGGCTGGCCCCCGCGCTCGTCCGGGACGAGGTCGCCCGGGGCCGGGCCATCATTCCCGCCAACATCAACCATCCCGAGACGGAGCCGATGATCATCGGGCGCAACTTTCTGGTGAAGATCAACGCCAACATCGGGAACTCCGCCGTGACCTCCTCCGTCCAGGAGGAGGTCGAGAAGATGGTCTGGGCGATCCGGTGGGGCGCCGACACGGTGATGGACCTCTCGACGGGGAAGCACATTCACGAGACGCGCGAATGGATCCTCCGGAACGCCCCGGTCCCCATCGGCACGGTCCCGATCTACCAGGCCCTGGAGAAGGTCGGGGGGAAGGCCGAAGACCTGACCTGGGAAATCTACCGGGACACCCTGATCGAGCAGGCCGAGCAGGGGGTGGACTACTTCACCATCCACGCGGGCGTGCTGCTCCGCTACATCCCACTCACCGCGAATCGGGTGACCGGGATCGTCTCCCGGGGCGGCTCCATCATGGCCAAGTGGTGCCTGGCCCACCACCAGGAGTCGTTCCTCTACACCCACTTCCGCGAGATTTGCGAGCTCATGGCGGCTTACGACGTCTCCTTC
>CAZRDA010000212.1:0-3659 GCA_964598715.1 uncultured bacterium
TAGCGTTGCTTTTCCGGCGCTGGGCGGCTCTGGGGTCCAGGGGCTGCGAGGGTACATCGGGCTCTTTTTCGGCCTCTTCGTCTTTTACCTGCTGGCGGCATGGGTGGTTCTTCGCCGGCCGTCCGGTGATCGCACAATCCTCGCGATGATCCTCGGGTTTGGGCTATTGTTTCGCCTTGTTCTCCTCCCGACGCCGGTAATGCTGTCCACCGATCTGTACCGCTACCTGTGGGATGGGCGACTCCAGTGGGCGGGGATCAATCCCTATCGGTACGTCCCTGCGGCGGAAGAACTGGCGCCCCTCCGCGAGCCGGGGATCGCTCCGCTCATCAACCGGCCCACGAAGCACACCGTCTATCCGCCGGGTGCCCAGGCTGCCTTCGCCCTGGTCGCGGCCGTCGCGCCGAACAGCATTGTTGGCTGGCGCCTGTTCGTGCTGGGCTGCGAGGTGGGCACGGTGGTGCTGCTCCTCGGCCTCTTGCGCCGGACGGGAGTTTCCCCCGCCGCGATCCTCCTGTACGCGTGGGCGCCGCTGGTCATCTTCGAGGGAGTGCAAGCCGGCCACGTGGACGTCGCGCTCCTGCCGGCGCTTCTCCTGGCCCTTTCCTGGCGGCAGGAGGGGAAGATGGCCAGGGCCGGGGCGGCCCTCGGGGCCGCGATTCTCATCAAGCTGTATCCGGTCGTCCTGCTGCCGGCTTGGTGGCGACGCGGGGAATGGCGGTTCCCGCTCGCCTGTGTGGCCGTGGTGGCGGCGGGCTATCTGCCGTACTCCCTGGGCGTTGGACGGAGCGTCGTCGGCTTCCTCCCCGAGTATTTCGGGAGCGCCGAGGACTTCAACGTCGGGCTGCGCTTTTTCCTGACCGAAGGGATCGGACTCAAGGGGGAGGTGGCCCGCGGCATCGCCATGCTCCTGCTCTTCGGGGTCCTGCTCCTCGTGCTGCTCCTGATTGCGCGCAGGCGAACCGAGGATGCCCCGGGCGTCCTTGGGGCCGGGATGGCCGCGGTGGCCGCCTACCTGCTGCTGGTCCCCACTGCGATGCATCCGTGGTACGCGGTCTGGATCGTGCCGTTCTTGACGGTGCGGCCCTCCCCCGCGTTCCTCTGGTTGACCGGGGCCCTTGCGCTGTCCTATCTCAAGTACGTCTGGGAGCCGGCGGGGTTCCCCCTCTGGGCGCGGGGCCTGGAGTACCTCCCGCTGTACGGCTTGCTGGCCTGGGAGTGGCTGAGCGGCCGGGCCGCCTGGGCCTCGGCCGATCAGCGGCCGGGGTGGCGGCCAACCGCGGCGTAGAACGGGCCGCCCTGGGCCATTGGGACACCGGCGATGCCGATGACGATCCAGATCCTTCTCGGTATCCTTTACCTGATCCCTCTGGTCGGGCTCTTCCTGTACGGCATCAACGCGTATGTCATGCTGAGCGTCCACTGGCTCTGCCGCCGCCGCGCCCAGCCGACGCCACCACCGCGGCCTCCGGCCGTCTGGCCGGCCGTCACGGTCCAGCTCCCCATCTACAACGAGCGATACGTGGCGCGGCGCCTCCTTGAGGCGGTGTGCGCGCTGGACTACCCGGCCGACCGCCTGGAGATCCAGGTCCTGGACGACTCCACTGACGACACGACGGCGATTCTTGCGGAAACCGCACGGCGGCTCCAGAACCGGGGGATCACCGTGCTGCATCTGACGCGCGTGGAGCGCACCGGGTTCAAGGCAGGCGCCCTCGCGGCCGGCCTCGAGGGGGCGCGCGGGGAGTTCGTCGCGATTTTTGACGCCGACTTCGTCCCCCCGCCCGACTTCCTCCGGAAGACGATCCCCTATTTTGCCGACCCGAAGGTGGCCGTCGTCCAGGCCCGCTGGGGCCACTTGAACCGGGAATTCTCGCTCCTGACCGTGGCACAGTCCCTCGGGATTGACGGCCACTTCGGGGTGGAGCAGTCGGCGCGATGCTGGGGGAATCTGCTCCTGAACTTCAACGGGACCGCCGGGGTGTGGCGGAGGTCTGCCATCGAGGATGCCGGCGGCTGGGCGCACGACACGCTGACCGAGGATCTCGACCTCAGTTACCGGGCCCAGTTGCGGGGCTGGCGGATCCTGTATCGGCCCGAGCTGGTCTGTCCGGCGGAACTCCCAGTCCTGATCACGGGATTCAAGTCGCAGCAGCGCCGGTGGGCCAAGGGCTCCATCCAGACCGCGCTGAAGCTCCTCCCGGCAGTTCTACGCGCGCCGCTGCCCCTCTGGACCAAGTATCAAGCCTTCATCCACCTGACCTACTACATGATCCACCCCCTGATGCTGGCGGTCGTGCTCCTCTCCGTCCCTCTGCTCGCCGTTCAGGATGTGACCCCGTCCATGGCGATCCGAATCGCGGTGGGCCTGGCGATCGCGCTGGCGACCCTCGGCCCCGGCTCCATGCTCATCTACGCCCAGCGGGTCCTGGAGCCGGCCTGGTGGCGGCGGGCCTGGCGGCTCCCGACTATCATGGTCATCGGGGTGGGCGTGGCCTGGAGCACCAGCCTGGCCGTCCTGGAGGCCTTCTGGGGGAAGGACCGGGAGTTCGTCCGGACGCCCAAGTTCGGGATCGGTCCCGGAGGCGGCCACTGGCGGGGGAAGGGATACCGGGATCGCCATCCCTGGGGGGGCGTGGTCGAAATCGCCTTGGGCGTGTACTGCGCCTGGGCGACCTGGCTCTTCTGCCACTATGGCCAGTACGGCGTTCTGCCGTTCCTGGCCCTCTACACGTCGGGATTCCTCACGGTGGGCATCCTGACAGTTCTGCACACGACGACCTTCACCCCGGGGCCGCGTGAGGCAGCGGAGTCGGGGTTCGCGTGAGGAGCCGGCGGGGCAGCATCGAGGGGGTGACTGCGTCGGTGAGAATTCGCTGCGCGCGGACGGCGCTCGCGCTGGTCGGGATCCTGGGGTTGGGTGGCCTCTGGGTCGTCTGGGCAGAGGTGGCCGCATCCCGTCCGGCGGCGAAGGCCCGACTGGCCCAGAGTCACTGGCCGAAGTACCGCCACGACCTCTGGAACACCGGCCGAAGCGCCGCGAACGGTCCCCGGACGGCCAACCTGAAGTGGACTTTCTCCACCGGTCGCGCCGAGAAAGACGGCGGCATTGAGACCGACCCGGTGATCGGCCCCGACGGGACGGTGTACCTCGGGGCCAACAACGGCATCCTGTATGGCCTCGACCCGGAGAGCGGTGATGTCCGCTGGGTCTTTCCGACCGGCTTCGACACCTTCGGCATCTACTCCACGCCGGCCATCCTGGAGGACGGGACGCTGGTGTTCGGCGCCAAGGACGGGAGGGTGTACGGGGTGATGCCCCCTGCGACCGGCCTCCTGGGGGATCTCCGCTGGAGCGTGGATCTGAAGAGCGGCATCCAGACCTCTCCCGGCGTGGGCCCGGACGGCACGATCTATATCGGCGCGGATGACTGGAGGCTGTACGCGATCGCCCCGCCCCAGGGGCGGGTCCCAGCCCGGATCAAGTGGAGCTTCCAGACGCAGGGGGACCTGATCTCCTCGCCGGCTGTGGGCCCCGACGGGACGGTGTACTTCGGCTCCATGGATGGCAAGGTGTACGCGCTGCAGGAGCCGACTCCAGGCCAGCGGGAACCAAGAGTCCGCTGGACCTTTGCCAGTGGGAGCACGGGGAAGACCGG
>CAZRDA010000213.1:0-3653 GCA_964598715.1 uncultured bacterium
CGATGGCCACCTGCCCGATCCGGAGGGCCCCCGAGTCGCCGAGCTGAGCCGCCGGCAGCCCGCTCCCCTCCACCCGCACGACCGCGAGATCCGTCCCGGGATCGTCCCCCACGACCAGTGCAGGCAGGCGCCTGCCGTCGCTGAGCGTCACCGCGGCGGCCGTGGCCCCGTGGACCACGTGGCTGTTGGTCAGGGCGAAGCCGTCTGGGGTGAAGAGGACCCCGGAGCCACCGCCTGCGGAACCGTTCCCACCGGCCCGGCGGACCTCCAGGGAGACGACGGCCGGGGCGACCCGCTCCACGGCCTGGACCACGGCGCGGGAGTAGGCGTCCAGTAACACGCCGTCGGGGGCAGGACCCCCGGCCACCGGGCGGGGAGGTACCTCCGACGCGAGGGAGATCACGCGGGTGCGCATGGGGGCCTCAGTTGAAGCTGGCCTTAAACGGCATCTTGGCCGCGGCGGGGTCGCGGCGGACGATAGAGCGGACCGTGAAACCGCAGGTATCGCACCGCTTATAGACGTAGAACCAGCCGGCCTCCCGGCGCGGCTTGCCCAGGGCCACCATCCCGGTTGTGCAGCAGGACTGGGGGCGTGGCGGGGAGACGATCCGCTTCGGATACTGGTTGGCCGGGCGCTTGATGGCGCTGTACTCAACAATTGTCGGTATCTCTCGCACCGTTCCTGGCGCTGACGGCGCGGGGGAATTGGAGCGGGCAGCCTGGGCGCCGTTCTCCGCTCCGCCCTTGGCTCCTCCGGTGGGCGGTAGGTGCAAGGGGCGCAGCCTGCGCGAGGCGTGCCGCTGGCCGCCCGCGAAGCGCTGAGGCCGGGCGCCCTGGGGTCCCCGTGCCGCGGAAGTGGCACCCCGTACCCGACGATTTTCTCGACGGCTCGATCTCTTCATGGTCTTCATGCTCTTCATGGTCGCTGACCCTTTAGACGCTCCTTCGCGCCGTTCGTTGCTGGACTCGGGGCGGCCGGGCGCACGTGGCGCTGAGTCGCCCTGGTCCCCGCCCCGAGGTGTGCCTTCAGTTCGGTGAAGCACTCGGCCAGGACGGAGGCGTCCTTCCTGACCTTGGCCAGGAGGATGGCCCCCTCGATTCCCGCAAGGAGGAACCGAGAGAGGCGGGCAGGGTCCGCCCCCGGGCGCAGGCGCCCCAGCTCCCGGGCCCGATGCAGTCTCCCCTCCAGAAACGCCCGCCAGGCCTCGAAGGCGCGAGCCAGCCGCCGGCGGAATCCCTCATGGGTGTCACTGAGTTCCTGAGCCAGGTTCCCCACGAGGCAGCCCCCCCTACACCGGGCCTTCCGGGCTCTCTCAAGGAGGAGGTCGAGGTAGGTATTGATCTGCTCCAGGGGATCCCGATTCCCCCCGAATGCCTTCCCAAGAGCCCCTTCGGCAAACCGGGCGGTCTGCCGATCGAGGATCGCGAACCCCAGCTCCTCTTTGCTCGCGAAGTAATGGTAAAAGTTGCCCTTGCCGAGCCCGGTGGCCCGGAGGATGTCCTCGATGCTGGTGGCGTGGTAGCCCCGGAGATGGATGAGCCGGGTCGCGGCGTCAATGATGTGCTCCCGCTTTGCTGCTGTAGCGCGTCCGGCCACCTTGCCCCCCGGAACGACCCTCCTGCAAGTCCGGAACCAACCGGTTGGTACAAAATAGTAACCCCTGGCGGGATTGTCAAGGGGACAGCCGGCGACTTGCCGCCGGGTCCGTAGGGGGGTGGTCCGCCGGCGGCGGCAGCGACCGGGGCCGCCGTTGACAAAGGTCCCCCGGGGGGACCACAATCCGGGGGTCGCGGCCCCTGCGAGAGGCGATCCGTGGTGGCGGAGCGGACCCGGGCCTCGGGCGCGGTTCCCCTGCTCCGGGAGGCGCGGGAGTGCTCCTGTTGGAGTTGGTCCTCATCGGGGGCCTCACCGGCGTCCTCTCCGGGCTCCTCGGCGTCGGGGGCGGGTTCATTCTTATTCCCGTCCTGAGCGCTGTCCAGATCCCCATCCGGGAGGCGGTGGGGGTGACTCTCCTCTACGTCGTGTTCGTCGCTGTGGCAGGCGCCTGGGGGCACATCCGCCAGGGCACCGTGGACTGGGTCCTCGCCGCCACCGTTGCCGGCGGGGCCGTCCCGACCGCTCCCCTCGGCTCGCTGGCCGCGAGCCATGTCTCGGTTGCCTTCCTGGAGGTGGCTTTCGCGGGTCTTGCCTTTGCGGCGTGCGCGGGGCTCTTCCTCCGGCGCGAGCCGCGCCCGGGCGGGCCGGCGCCCGGGCCCTCCCGGGGGCGCCCAGGGGCGTATATTCTGTGGCGTCGCCAGCGGTACGGGGGCACCGAGCACGTCTTCCCTGTGAATCCGCTCCGCGGGGCCCTCCTCGGGGGCGCGATCGGGTTCCTTGCGGGGCTCCTGGGACTGGGGGGAGGCTGGCTGCTGGTGCCCTCCCTGGTCCTCCTGATGGACATTCCGGTCCCCGTGGCGATCGGGACGTCGCTGGTGGCCATCGTGGCGCCGGCCCTCGCGGGCGTGGTGGCCCACTACCGCCTGGGGAACCTGGATTTCGGGCGGGCCGTCCCCCTGGTCCTGGCCGGGATCGCCGGAGCCCGCGGGGGGGCCTGGGGCATCGTGTGGGTTTCGGAGCGGCGCCTCAAGCAGGTGCTGGTGGGGCTCCTCCTGCTCGGGGGCATTTACATGTTAACGCGGGGGCTCGGGATCCTGGGGCCCTGAGACCGGATGGGGGAGCCGATGGAAATCACGGCGGAGGATCTGAAGGCGAAGCTGGGCTCAGGGGCAAAGGTCACCCTGGTGGACGTCCGGGAGCCGTGGGAATGGAACCTCTGCCGCCTTGAGGGGGCGCGGCACATTCCGATGGGGGAGATCCCGGTCCGCTACCTGGAGCTGGACCCGGAGGAGGAGGTGGTGGTCTACTGCCACGTGGGGCAGCGGAGCGCCATGGTCGTCCAGTACCTCCGGCAGCAGGGGTTCCAGAAGGCCGCGAACCTCCGTGGCGGGATCGAGGCCTGGGCGCGGCAGGTGGACCCTACCCTTCGGCGCTATTAGCCGCGCCTGTCGCGCGGCCCACCCATGCCCGACCTCGCCTGCGCGGCCTGCAGCCGCGTCGCGGACTACACCGACGGACGCTGGCGGTGCCAGTGCGGCGGGCCGTTCGAGTCCCGGCAGGACCGGCCCTTCCCCCGCACGGCCCTGGCCCAGCGCCCGCCAAGCCTCTGGCGCTACTGGGAGGCTTTCCCGCTCCCCGGCCCCGAGGCGGCTGTGAGCCTGGGGGAGGGGATGACCCCCCTCCTTTCCCTCCGGTGGGACGGGACCCAGGTCCTCGGCAAGCTGGAATTCCTGACGCCCACCGGTTCTTTTAAGGACCGCGGTGCGACGGTCCTCCTAAGTCTGGCGCTTCAGCTCGGGGTCACGCGGGTCGTGGAGGATTCCTCGGGGAACGCGGCCGCGGCGGTGGCCGCGTATGCCGCCGCCGCGGGGCTGGCCTGCGATCTGTTCGTGCCGGCGGAGGCCTCTCCCGATAAATTAGCGCAGGCGCGCGCCTACGGCGCGTCGGTCCGAGCGGTTCCCGGGGGCCGGGAGGCGGCGGCCGGTGCCGCGCAGGAGGCCGCCGCGACGGCCTTCTACGCCAGCCACGTCTGGCACCCGGCCTTCTTCGCCGGGAC
>CAZRDA010000214.1:0-3642 GCA_964598715.1 uncultured bacterium
TCGTACTCGTAGGAGATCTCGGCGTAAAATTCGCGGACCTCGTCCAGATGGGGGCGTTCCCCGGTGATCTTCATCGCCGGCCGGAGCCCGCCTCCGGAATGCTGCCGGGCGGGCGACAAGGCTGTTGGGGACTCATGCGGGCAGGTGCTTGGCCAGCAGGCGCTCGTACTCGGCCAGTGGAACGGCGCCAACCACAGGCGCCTCCGGCCCGATGACGACGGTGGGAATCGCCGAGACCCCGTGGCTGTGGACGGCCTCGAAGTACTCGGCAAGGACTGCTTCCCGGAGGCCCGGCGCCTGGTAGGCGGCCAGGAAGGCCTCCAGGGAAAGGCCGGCCCGGCGCATGACCTCGACGACCTCCTCCCGGATCCCGATGTTCACCCCCTCTTCGAAGAAGGCCCGGAAGAGGGCGAGATGGGCCGTCTCGAAGGCATCGGCGCCCAGGCGCGCGGCAGCCTTCGCCGCCTCCTGGGCTGGGAGGCTCGTCGTGGGGAAGTCTTCCCGGCTCCACATGCGGAAGGTGATCCCCACGTCCGCAGCCGAGGCGGAGGCCCGCTGCCAGGCTGCCTCGCGGTAGGTCCCCTTGAAGCGGACAGTGGGGTCTGGGTGCGGCCGCAGGCAGAACGCCCGCCGCTCGAGGAGGACCTTCCCCCGATGCCGGGCGGCGAGGCGCTGCAGCCGGACCGCCGCAGGGTAGCACCAGGGTCAGAGGTAGTCGGAGAATTCCAGGATCGGGACGGGCGCGCCTGTCATTGCAGCGGCAAGCCTAGCACCGTTCCGGAGGCGCCGCAAGGCTCAGGGCCGCGCCTCCGTGAGGCCGTAGGAGATGCGAACCAGGAGCCAGCCAGGCGTCAGGGGGAGAGGCGCTGCGCGCCGGACCGTCTCGAGGGAGGCCGCATCGAGCAGGGAGGACCCCGAGGAGGCAGCCACCTCCGCTGCCGCGACGGTCCCATCCGAGCCGATCCGGAACCGGACGGCCACCGTCCCTCGGTGGCCGAGTCGGCGGGCCTCCTCCGGGTAGTGCTTCGCCGCCTCGATGCGTCTGAGAATCTCGGTAAAGCCCCCGTCGCCGCTCCCTCCGCCTCCCGGGGGGCCCGTCCCGGTCGCGGCGTCTCCTGCGCCACCGACGGTCCCCGCAGTCCCGCCACCAGCCCTGCCTCCCTCTACGGCGAAGCCGCCACCGGGGTCAGACCTGAGCCCTGCTGCAGGGATCGCGGTCCCCGCCGCCTCGCCCGCCGGAGCGGAGCCGGGTTCGTCGCGGCGCGACGGAGTCGCAAGAGAAGGGTCAGGCACGGGTTCCTTCAGCCCCTCGACGGGCAACAACTCGCGGGGTGCGGCCTGGGCCAGGGCCGGCGGCGATCCTGCCGGTCCGGGAAGGGCTTCCGCTGAAGTGGCGCGGGCCGCGCGAGGCGCAGGCGGCAGGGGCAGGCCGGCCCCGGTCGAGGGTCCCGCGGCGGCGCCCTCCCCCCGAGCCGAGCCGGCCCCCTCCTCGGTCCCGAGCGAGACCAGCCGGACCTCGAGCGATGCCTCCTGCCCCGGCAGGCCGCGGGGGAGCCCCAGGGCCACGAGCCCGAGGAGCACCGCGTGCAGCAGCAGGGAGGCCGCGAGGGGACCGCGAAGGCCATCCGGTCCCATTTCACCTCCTAGAATCGATACCCGATGCCGACGAAGATGTGGAGATCGGGGAGCGGCACCAGAAACGGCTCCACCTGGCCGGTCGTGTTGTTGGTAGCCAGGATCCCGTAGGTCTCATCCTCCCGGTTCAGTAGATTATTGGCGAGGAGGAAAACCGTGGCGTTGCCGACGTCATATGTGACCTTGCCATTGAGCAGGAGAACGGTGCCGATCTTCTGTTCCTGATTGGCCTCATCGTTTAGCAGGAACTGGCGGCTCGTATAGAGACCATTCAGGGAGAAGGTCAGACCCTTGATGGGATGGAAATTCACACCGGCGCTTACGCGGTGCCGGGGGACGAGTGGGAGATTGTCCCCTTGTTCCACGTTCTGGAGGAAGGAGGGGCCGCGGACACCAAAGAGGGCAAAGTTGGTCCGGAATGTCGCCCTGGTGAGGGAGTAGTTCACGAAGCCGTCCATCAGGTCCCGGTGCCGGCCCTTCAGGGAGAGCTCCAGGCCCTGCCTCCTGGTCCGGGGCACGTTCTCATTCCGTCCGGTGAGGTTGATTGGATCGTTGATGACAAAGAAGATCTCATCCCGTACCTCCGTCCAGAAGAGGGCGGCCGAGCCCTCCACTCCCTCGAAGAGACTCGCCCTGGCCCCGACTTCGTAGTTGCGGCTCTTGACCGGCCTGAGAGCTGGATTCGCCGAGAAGGGGCCTGCGGCGAACAGTTCGAAAAAGGTGGGCGGCCTGAACCCCTCGGAGTAGTTGACGTAGAAGCCGAGCGCTCTACTCAGGTTGAAGGTGGCGCCCGCCCGCGGTGTCATGCGGCTGAAGGTCTTCTCCCCGCTATTCGTGGGCGTCAGGCGATCGGTGAAATCCAGGTGATCCCGGTCCCAGCGGAGGCCGCCGGTGATGCTGAGTCCCTCCGTGAGATCGAAGGTCTCCTGGGCGTATAGCCCGACCACGTCCTCGTCCGTCACCCGATCCTGGGAGGTCGGCGCGAAGCCGGTGAAGGCCGAGGTGGAGGTGCTGTCGAACTCGTTGCGCGCGTACTCGACGCCCAGGGTGGCGAGGCTCCTGCGCCCGAGCAGGGTTGTCTCGTGGCTCAGTTGAACGGTCCCGCCCCCGGAGTCCCTGTCGGTATTCGTCCGGCTCGTGGAGGTTTGCCCCACGGTGAAGGTCTCAGTCGCGCTGTGGCGATAGAACCCATTGAGGGCAACCGAGAGGCCGGCGGGCAGGCGCTGGCGGAGGTTGAGCGCCACCATCTCCAGGTCGCCATCGGAGAAATCCCCCGGCGTGAAGTTGGTCTCCCGCCGCCTCCGGAGGACGCTGAGGGGCAGGGAGCCGGCCTGCTTCAGGAGGTCGTTCACATGCGTGATGGAAAGGGCGAGGTCCGTCCCCTCGGCCGGACGGTAGCCGAGTTTCGCGAGGAGGCGGCTGCTCCGCCCGTCCGAGTCGTCCCGGAAGCCCTCTTCCAGTTCGCGGGTTCCCGCCAGGTAGTAGTCGAAGTCCCCGGCCGGTCCCCCGGTCGCGAGGTGATACCGCTGCCGGCCAAACGCGCCGGCGAGAACCTCCCCCGAGGTCTCCTGCTTCGCCCCGCCCCGCCTGGTGAAGATGTTGACGACCCCCGCCAGGGCGTTCTTGCCGGAGATGGCCGAGCTCCCCGGGATGATCTCGATCCGCTCGACCTCCTCCAGAGGGATGAAGTTGAAGTTCACGTCGTTGAAGTCGGGCTCATTGACCCGTACCCCGTCCACGAAGACGGTCGTAGCCGTGTTGGGCTGGGCATTGAAGCCTCGAAAATCCACCGTGGACTGAGAGGCGTTGCCGATCTGATCGTAGAGGACCGCCCCAGCCTGGTACTGGAGGACCTCCTGGACCGTCCGGGCCCCGGTTCTCGCGATCTCCTCCCCGGTGATCACGGTTACCTTCCCCGGAATCCTCGAAGCCTCCTCGCCGATATCCCTGAGCCGGGTGGCCGTCACCACCACCTCGCCGATCTCCGGTTCACCCGGCTCCAGGGCA
>CAZRDA010000215.1:0-3632 GCA_964598715.1 uncultured bacterium
CCGCGGACCCCGCCACCCAGTAGGTGTAGCGGTCCAGGTCTTCCATGGTCTGCAAGGCCGCCACCCGCCCCTCATCCTCGCCCGGAAAGGTGCTCAAATCCATCCGCATTCCCTGGGTGATGGCGAGGAGGACCCGGCGGATCGCCGCCCGGTCGGCGGCAGGGAGGGTCTGGTACGTCGCAAAGGCCTCGGGCAATACCAGGAGAAGCGTCCGCTCGGCCGGATTCTGCTGGTACGCGACGAGCGCCGTCGGCAGGCGGGCCAGGGGAGCCGCCGTGCCAGCAAGGAAAGCATCCCGCAGCGCCTCCAGGTGCATCAGCCGATCGGCCGGCCGGAGGAGGCGGGTGTCTGCGATGGGGTCGGCCGCGCGGGCGAAAAGATACGCCAGCCCGACCGGCTCCCGGACGCCCCTTGGCAGGATCCGGAGGCTCAGATAGAAGGACCGGCTGACGGGCTTCAGGAGAGGGCCCAGGAGGGCAGCCGGCGACTCTGCCATGACTTGGGAGACCTAGGCTTTCAGGTGACGCGCGAACCAGACCAGGGCCCGCTGCCAGGCGTCCTTCGCCGGGTCGGCCCGGTACGAGGGCCGGTAATCGGCGAAGAAGGCGTGGGGCGCCCCGGGGTACACGACGAACTCGGTCGTCTTGCCCGCCTCCTTGAGCGCCGCCTCCATCTTCCGCACGTCGGCCACGGGGATCCCGGTGTCCGCCTCGCCGTACAACCCCAGGACCGGGCAGACCACCTCCTTCGCCAGGTCGAGCGGATCCTTGGGATGCAGGTCGTCCTTCTGCGGGGAGACGATCCGCCCGTACCAGATCACGGCGGCATCGAGCTCCTTGTGGGTGGCAGCGAAGAGCCAGGCGATGCGCCCGCCAAAGCAGAACCCCGTCACGCCGACCCGGTCGCTGCGCGCGTACGGCTGCCGGCTCCCGAACTCTGCCGTCGCCACCAGGTCCTGAAGCAGCTGCCGGTCGGAGATCTTCCCGACGACCTGGCGCACCTTCTCAAAGTCGGCCATTTGCGCGACCCCCTCGCGCGAAAATAGCTCGGGGGCGTAGGCCACATAACCCTCCCGGGCGAAGCGGCGGGCCACGTCCCGGGTGTGCTCGTGCACGCCGAAGATCTCATGGATGACGATGATGACGGGATGCCGGCCCGCTCCGGCCGGCCGGGCCTCATAGACCGGAATGCTATCCGTCCCGCTCCGGACCTTCTGGTCAGTGGTAATGAGCCCCGCGCTCGGCGTCGTGATGACCTGGGCCGAGACCGGGCCTGCCGCCAGGGCGAACCCCGTCGCCCCCAGCCCGACCACGAGCCGCCGCCGGGTCACATCCACCCGCTCCCTCCTCCGTCGCTCCCGCATCGTTGCTCCTCCTCATAGATCGCTGGTCGGGGGATCGCTCTGACGCCTGGCAGGTGCCGCGCATCATACCAAATCCGCGAGGCTGGGTCAGCCTCCCATTTCCGCGAGCGTGGCGATCACCAGGCGGGTCACGCCGGCCATGAAGGCGTAGTCCAGTGTCTCGGGAAGATCGGTGGGCTGATGGTAGTGGGGGTTGCGGAGGAATGAGGTGTCGGTCAGCATGACGGCCG
Source organism: uncultured bacterium (assembly GCA_964598715.1). Lineage (GTDB taxonomy): Bacteria > Methylomirabilota > Methylomirabilia > Methylomirabilales > JACPAU01 > JACPAU01. Next base: position 1,594 of record CAZRDA010000215.1, read on the forward strand.
GATAGCCCCGGTCCCAAAAGGGGGCGTGGTCACTCCAGCGGCTCGGGGGGAGGAGGAAGCCGCGCAGCGCCACCTGGTGGGTCAGCAGGGGCAGCTCAGGGACGTGTGCGCGCGCCGCCTCCAGGCCCTGGAGCAGCGGCCGGGCCCGGCGCGTCCCCACGGCCGCCAGGAAGTCTCCGGTGGAAGGCACGGGCCGGCGCAGTTGCGGCAGGACCCGTTGGCTGCCAGGCCTGTGGTCCGTGTAGCCGACCATTTCAAGGATAAAGACGCCCGCGTAGCGGCGGCGCCCCCACCAGGCCCGGCGGGCGAAGTGGCGGCTCCCATGCCGGTACCGGTCGAAGCCGACCTGCGGCTCTTCCAGGGTAAACCCGACGAACTCGATGGGAGAGGCCAAGCGGCTGCCGGCGAGCGCCCGGGCGACAGCCAGCATCGCCGCCACGCCGCTGGCGTTATCGTCGGCGCCGGGGGTGCCGGCCATGGCGTCGTAGTGCGCCCCGACAAGGAGCGCCGGACGGTTCGGGGAAGCCCCAGGGAGGTTTGCCACCACGTTGAAGTAGGACCGGCCCCGATACCGGAAGGCATCCCGCCGCGGCGCGAGGCCCAGCGCCTGGAACTCCCCTTCCAGGCGCTCGCCGGCGGCCGCGAGCTGAGCCGGCTCCCGCGCGCCGTGGCGCGGTCCGCTGAAGGCGGCCACCCAGCGCCGTAGCGCCTCCTCCTCCACCGTCGCCAGGAGTCCCCGGATCGCCGCCGCGTCCATCCCCGCTCGCTCCGCGCGGAGCCCCACATAGCAGCCCGGCGCCCCTGGCAACCCGGGAGGGGGCTTGCCGCCCTGCTCCTCTCCCCGCTCGTAACCACGACAGTGAATCACCGGGAGGCGCGGGTACTTGGGGAAGAGCGGGTCCGTCTCCGAGCGCCGGCAATACAGGAACCGCGAGCCCTTCCCGCTGGCCACCCAGCGCCGATGCTGGCAGGACGCGCAGAGGCCCGCCTCACCCGCGCTCATCGCCGTTGCCTGCGCTGGCTAGCGTGGGAGCAGCGCAAAGGACGCAAGGCTCGTTTCGAAGCGCTGCCGATCCTCCTCCCACGCGGCCGCCGGCGCCACGGCCGTCACGTGGAAGACCGCGTCCCCATCCAGGACGAGCAGGGTCTGCTTCCGCATCGGAACCCCGTTGAACTCGTACATCTCTTCGAGCAAGTACCGTTCCCCGCCACGCCCCTGCACGGGGCCGGCCGCCACGGCCCGGTGGGCTGCCTGGTCCCGCCGGGCCACCTCCTGGTGGGCGGCGGTGTACTGCTCAAGCGTCATGCCCATCCGCGGGAAGCGCTCGACAAACAGAACGGGCCTGAACGGCTCCATTGTTCGGGGGGGTACGGCGCGCCCCACGAAGGAGATTCGCCACCCGAGCGAGCGCGCCTCCCAGGCCGAGGGTCCCTGTGCCCAGACGTCCCAGCCCCGGGGATAGCGGACGGAGAACCCAAGGTCCGGGCGGGCGAATGCGGCGAACTCCCCCTCGGCCGGCACGGGGGCGACGGCCGGCTCCGCCCCTGCGGCGGCGAGGAGCGCGGCCAGGACGAGCGGGGCCCCGAAGGGGACCATGCGCGCCTAGATCCCCCAGGCCCCGCTCAGGTGGATGTTGGCCCCCGTGACGTAGCGGGCTTCCTCGGAGAGCAGAAACCGGACGACGCCGACGGCGTCCTGGGTTCCGCCGATGTAGCCGGCGGGAATCCGCTTGACCATCGCGGCCAGTTCTTCCTTGGGGGCGCTGCCCGAATCAATGAACCCGGGGGAGATGGCGTTGACGGTGATGCCGTGCGGGGCCAGCACCCGCGCGAGAGACCGGGTCAGGACCAGCACCCCGGCCTTCGCGATGTAGTGGGCCGTGACCGACGGTTGCGCCACCAGTTGATCCGCATTGGCCATGCTGAACGAAACGATGCGCCCCCACTTGCGGGCGACCATGCCCGGGGCCACCGCCCGGCTCAAGTAGAAGACGGGGTGCAGGTTGTTGTCGAACATGGCGTGCCAGCCCTCGACCGTC
>CAZRDA010000216.1:0-3627 GCA_964598715.1 uncultured bacterium
GGCCCGGGGGGTCCCCTTCCTCCCGGTCCGCAACCTCCTGGCCACCGACACCCTGGTCCGGTCCGGCGCGAAGGTGATCCGGGACCCTTTCACCGGCGACCCGGTCTGCCTGGTCCCGGCGCTGAACCCCGATGTCTTTCTCTGTCACGTCCATCAGGCGGATCTCCTCGGCAACGCGCGGATCTTCGGCACGAACCTCTTCGCCCTCGAGGCGGCCATGGCGGCGAAGAAGGTCATCCTCTCCACGGAGGAGATCATTGACCCCGGAGAGATCCGGCAGGACCCCGCCCGGACCACGATCCCGTACTTCCTGGTGGACGCGGTGGTGCACCTCCCCTTCGGCGCCTACCCGGGAGGGGTGCCGGCCCGCTACGAGCTGGACCTGGAGCACATTGACCGCGTGAACGCCATTCAGGACGACGCCGCGATGCGGTCCTACCTGGAGGAGTACATCTACGGCGTCCCGGATCACGAGACCTTCCTCGAGCGGAAGGTCGGCTGGGGGCGCTTGAAGGACCTCATCCGGCGGGCGACGGTGCGGGAGGGGTACCACTGAGGCCATGGCCACCGTCGAGTTCACCGACACGGAATTCATGATCTGCGCGGCGGCGCGCCTCCTGGAGGACCGGAAGACGGTCTTCGTCGGCTGGGGGATGCCGCAGGTGGTCGCCATCCTGGCGGAGCGGCTCTACACCCCCAATCTGGTCCAGATCTTCGAGTTTGGCGCGGTGGGGCCGCGGAGCCTCACCCCATTCGTGCGGGGGACGATGGGCGGCCCGACCAACATCTACCGGTCCCTCCAGTGGACGAACATGAACTGGGCGTTCTCCTACGCCGCGACCGGCTATATTGACTACGGCATGATCGGGGCCCTCCAGGTGGATCCCTACGGGAACATCAACTCGACGTTGCTCGGCGGGACCTATGAGCAGCCCGCGCGCCGGTTCCCGGGGAGCGGCGGGGGAAACGAGGTCGCCTCCCTCTGCTGGAAGACGATTATCGTGCTCAAGCACGAGCCGCGCCGCTTCGTGGAAAGGCTCGACTTCGTCACATCGCCGGGCTATGGGGATGGCCCGGGTGCGCGGGAGCGCGCCGGGCTCCCCCGGGGGACCGGCCCATGGCGCGTCGTCACGAGCAAGGCCCTTTTCGGTTTTGAGGAAAAAACAAAGAGGATCCGCCTCCTGGGCGTACTCAAGGGGCTCAAGGCTGAGGAGGTTCTGGAGGGGATCGGGTTCGACGTGGAGCGCGCGAGCCCCCTCGAGGAATTGCCTCCACCAGGGGAAGGGGAATTGCGTCTTCTCAGGCAAGAGATTGACCCCAGCGGCATTATCATTCGGGGAGAAACCGTGCGGGCCGCTCGCTGAGGGAACCACCCCTTCTCAAGTTTCCTAACAGGGAAACCCCGTTCTCTAGAACAGGACAGTCATAATAATATATACTTATCAGACCTTCCATCACGTAACTTCTTGATGTTTTCGGCCGGAAGGAGGGTGGCATGGCTAGCAGGGATGTGGTGATTGTGAGCGCGGCGCGAACGGCGGTAGGGAATTTCGGCGGGGCTCTCCGGGACATCTCGGCCAACGTGCTCGGTGGAATCGCCATCCGGGAGGCGGTCCGCCGGGCAGGCCTTGAGCCGGACGAGGTGGACGAAGTCATCATGGGCAACGCCATCGCGGCCGGCCTCGGGCTCAATCCGGCCCGGGCGGCCACGCTGGAGGGCGGGCTGGATGTCCAGACGCCGGCCTACACGGCCAACCAGGCGAGCGGCTCCGGCTTGAAGGCCATCGCCCTGGCCGCTCAGGCCATCAAGGCGGGCGAAGCCGATGTGGTCGTGGCGGGGGGGATGGAGAGCATGAGCGGCGCCCCCTTCCTCCTGCCCCGGGCCCGCTGGGGGCAGCGGCTGGGCCACGGGGAGGTGCTGGACAGCATGATCCTGGACGGGGTGACGTGCCCCACGACCCGGACTCGCCTGGGGCTTTACGCCGAGAGCATCGCCGCTGACATGGGGATCACCCGGGAGGCCCAGGACCGCTTCGCCCTGGACAGCCACCGGAAGGCGGTAGCCGCCCTGGACGGGGGGAAGTTCGTCAGCCAGATCGTCCCGGTGCCGATCTCCCGGGGGAAGGGGGAGCAGGCGCTGTTCGCGGTGGACGAGCACCCCAAGCGGGATACTACGATGGAGAAACTGGCCACACTCAGGCCCTCCTTCAAGCCCGACGGGTCCGTGACGGCCGGCAATTCTTCCGGGATCACGGACGGGGCGGCCGCCGTGGTCGTCACGACCTGGCAGAGGGCGGACCGCCTGGGGGTGCGGCCGATGGCGGTCATCCGGTCCAGCGCCTCGGCCGGGGTGGAGCCGACCGAGATGGGCCTGGGTCCGGTCCCGGCCTGCCGCATGGCCCTGGAACGGGCGGGCCTCAAGTTCGAGGACATTGACCTCATTGACTTCAACGAGGCCTTCGCCGCGCAGGCGCTCGGCGCACTCAAACTCATGGGGGCGGACCTGGAGCGGGTGAACATTTACGGCGGCGCCATCGCGATCGGCCACCCCATCGGGGCCTGCGGGGCGCGGACGCTGGTCACTCTGCTGTACGCCCTCCAGGACACGGGAAAGCGGTTCGGCCTGGACACGCTCGGGATCGGGGGAGGCCAGGGGGTCACGATGATCGTGGAACGGGTCTGAGGGGCAGGGCCCGGGACCGGACGGCCACGGACGTGAGCGAGATCCAGCTCAAACTCGACGACCTCCACATGGCCTTCGGTGGGGTGACCGCCCTCGCGGGCGTGAGTCTAGAGGTCCGGCGTGGGGAGATCTTGTCCCTCATCGGCCCGAACGGGGCGGGGAAGACGGTTCTCCTGAACTGCATCAATGGGCTCTACACCCCGCAGAAGGGGCGCGTGGTTTTCGAGGGAGAGGAGATCAGCCGGCTCCGACCCTCCCGGCGGGCCCGCCTCGGCCTCGCCCGAACCTTTCAGAAAATCGAACTCTTCAAGGGCATGACGGTCCTGGACAATATCCGCCTGGGCCGGCACATCCACCTCCGGACGGGGCTGCTGAGCGGACTCGTGTACGTGGGGCGGGCGGCCCGCGAGGAGGCGGAGGAGCGGGAGTTCATCGAGCGCGAGATCTTGGACTTTCTCGAGATCCAGCACATCCGCCACAAGATCGTGGGGATGCTCCCGTACGGGCTCCAGAAGCGGGTGGAACTGGGCCGGGCGCTGGCCCTGAACCCGAGGCTCCTCCTGCTGGACGAGCCGATGGCAGGCCTGAACCTGGAGGAAGTGGAAGACATGGCCCGCTTCATCCTCGACGTCAACGAGGAGGAGCGGTGGCGCGTGACCTGTCTGCTCGTGGAACACGACATGGGCGTCGTGATGGACATTTCGCACCGGGTGGCGGCCCTGAACCACGGCCTGAAGATCGCCGAGGGCCCTCCCGAGGCCGTCCAGAGCCACCCGGACGTGATCCAGGCTTACCTCGGCGAGGCGCAAGACCTCTATGCCACGCGGCGGTGACGGGACCCTCCCGGCTCCGGATGTCCCGCGGGACCTGACGATTTCCCGACTCTTTGTCCAGGCGGCGCAGCGCCACGGGGATCGCAAGGTCGCCATGCGGGAGAAGGAGTA
>CAZRDA010000217.1:0-3620 GCA_964598715.1 uncultured bacterium
TGCGCAATGCCGCGCATTGCGGAAGGGGCGGAGCGGGTGACGACGCCCGGACGCGAGTGGGGCACGCCGGCGACAGGACCCGCGGCAGTACGGTCTGGCAGGAGTGGGCCGAATTACTTGGAGGGGCACTAGTCCACCTTCCGCTTGGCCAGGATGAGGGCCCCCACCATGGCCACCAGCAGGATGAAAGAAGTCAACTCGAAGGGGAGCAGATAGCGGGTGAAGAGCAGGTGCCCGACCGCCTGGGTGTTCCCCCGGGGCAGGGGCGGGGGCGGCCCGAGTTGGCCCTCGGGCGCTGACCACACCATGGCCCAGAGAAGGAGAAGCAGCACCGTCCCAGCCCCCGTCCCCAGGAGAAACTGCGCCCCCCCCACCCGGAGGGGCGAGCCTTCCTCTCGGCGGACGTCCAGGAGCATGATGACGAAGAGGAACAGCACCATGATGGCCCCGGCGTAGACGATCACATGGACCGCGGCGACCAGTTCGGCCTGGAGCAGGATGTAGTACCCCCCCAGGCAGAGGAACGTGACGACCAGGGCAACGGCGCTGTAGAGGGGGTTCCGGTGGATGATGACGGCGAGGGCCGAGCCCACCGCCACGACTGTCAGCGCGAGAAAGATTCCCCATTCCACGTCGCTACTCCCAGACGAGGACCGCTGCCGTCACGACCACGTTCGCCAGGGCGAGGGGGAGGAGGACCTTCCACCCGAAGGCCATCAATTGGTCGTAGCGGAACCGGGGGAGCGTCGCCCGGAGCCAAATCAGAAGGAACAGGAAGGCGAAGACCTTCAGGAGAAACCAGACCAGCGGGGGCAGGAACGGCCCGCGCCACCCCCCCAGGAAGAGGGTGGTGGCCACGGCTGACGCGGTGATCATGTTGGCGTACTCCGCCATGAAGAACAGGGCGAACTTCATGGAGGAGTACTCCGTGTGAAATCCCGCGACCAACTCGGTCTCGGCCTCCGGCAGGTCAAAAGGCGCCCGGTTCAGTTCGGCGTTAGCGCTCAGGAGGAACAGGGCAAAGCCGAGCGGTTGCGCGAAGACGTTCCAGCGGGGGAGCAGCCCGCCCCAGGTCCCGGCCTGCGCGTTCACGATGTCCACGAGGGACAGCGACTGGCTCAGCATCAGGACCCCGACCACGGAGAGCCCCAGAGACATCTCGTAGGAGACCATCTGCGCCGCGGAGCGCAATCCCCCGAGCAGGGAGTACTTGCTGTTGGAGGCCCAGCCCCCCAGCACGATCCCGTACACCCCCATGGAGGTGACGGCGAAGACGTACAGGATTCCGACGTTGATGTCGGTGATGACCAGATCAATGGTCCGACCGAAGAGGGTGACGGTGTCGCCGAACGGAATGACGGCAAAGGCGATCAGGGCGGGAATCATGCTGAGCGCCGGGGCCAGCAGGAACATGACCCGGTCGGCCCCGGCCGGGACCAGTTCTTCCTTGAAGAGGAGCTTGATGCCGTCGGCGATCGGCTGGAGCAACCCGAAGGGGCCGACCCGGGAAGGGCCCCAGCGGACCTGGAGGTCCCCGATGATCTTCCGCTCGGCCCAGGTGAGGTAGGCCACGGTGAGGAGCAGGAGGCCGAGGACGACGGCGATCTTGAGGAGGCTCAGGAGGAGAAACTCGGTCATGGCGTCGCCGACGGCAGGGCCATCCCCGCCTCGGGAACCGCCTGCAAGTCTCCCGGAAGGTCGCCCCCCAGATCGGCTGCTACCTCGGGGAAGACTTCCTGGGGCGAGGCGGGCGGGAACGGCGTCTCCCAGGCGCGGGCGAGTGCCCCGAGGACCTCCCCCACCGACGAGACCGCTCCCTCCGGCTCCACCACCTTCGTGATGCGCTGGAGGCGGCCGGCGAAGTTCACGAACGTGCCGTCCTTTTCCGTGGCCCCGGCGAGCGGGAAGAGGATGTGGGCCATCCTGGCGGTCGCCGTCTCGCGCAGATCCCAGACCGCCAGGAGGCCCAGGGCCGCGAGCGCCTCAGCGGTCTCCGGCAGCCCCGCCTCTTCAAGGATGTCCTCCCCGAAAATGAGAAGGGCTTGAATTTCGCCGGCCCGTGCCGCCCGGAGCATCCCGGCGACGTCGCGGCCACCGGAGCCCGGGAGGATTCCCAGGCGCCGCGCGCCCTCGCTGTTGGCCGTCCGGTCCCGCCGGAGGAGCAGGTGATCCTCCGCCGCATCCCCGCCTTCCTGCTGGGCCGGCCGGACCCGGAAATCCAGGTGGGGCGTCCCAAGCACGTCCTTGGCCAGGCGCTTGACCAGATACAGCTCCTCGCACGTGAGACGTGAGGAGGCGATGATCCCGATGGCGCCCGGGCCGACTTCCCCCAAGAGGGTGGCGAGGCGGCTCCCGAGGGCCGCGACTGCCTCCGGCACCGCGACAGGCTCGAGCGCCCCGCCCCGCCGAAGCGCCGGCCCCCGGATCTGGCAGCGCCCCAGGACCGGCAGCGTCTCGAAGCGCCCGATGTCGCAGATCCAGTAGCCGTTGACTTCCGGATTGTGGCGGGGGCGGACCCGCAGGATCTCCGGCCCCTTCCGCTCCAGGTGGCGGACGTCCAGGAGTGTGCTGCAACCACGGCTGCAGCCCGGACAGACGGAGGACTCCTGCTTGACCAGATCCCAGGGCCTGGCCTGGAAGCGGTACTGCTGGCTGGTCAGGGCCCCAACGGGGCAGAGGTCAATCACGTTGCCCGAGTAGCGGTTCTCCAGTTGCTTCCCCGGGAAGAGATCAATCTCGGAGTGCGCCGCCCGGAAGACGATTCCCAGCTCGCCCGTCCCGACCACGTCCCGGCAGAAGCGGACGCAGCGGGTGCACAAGATGCAGCGCTCGGCGTCAAAGACGATGTAGGGACCGATCTGCCGGTGCTTGACCCGCTTGACCTTGGGCTCGGTGTAGCGGCTCCCTCCGGGGCCGAAGCGCATGGTGTAGTCCTGGAGCGGGCACTCCCCCCCCTTGTCGCAGACGGGGCAGTCCAGGGGATGGTTCAGGAGGTAGAACTCCAGGACGGACCGGCGCGCCTTCTCCACCCGCTCGCTCGCGCTCCTGACGACCATCCCCTCCGCGACGGGGGTGGCGCAGGCGATGAGGAGCTTCGGGGACTTCTCGACTTCCACCTGGCACATCCGGCAGGAGCCCTCCACCGGGAGGCCCGGGTGATAGCAGTAGTGGGGGATCTCGATCCCCGCCGCGAGGGCAGCCTCGAGGATGGTGGTCCCGGGGGCGGCCGTGAGCGTCTTCCCATTCAGGCTGAAGCTCGGCATCGGGCTCCCTTAGGCGGCCAGGGGGCAGCGGCGCTCCCGGACGTGCGCCTCGAACTCCTCGCGGAAGTACCGCAGGTAGGAGGCGACCGGGAGCGCCGCCGCATCCGAAAGCACGCAGATCGTCTTCCCGGTCATGTTGTCGCAGACGTCCAGGAGCAGGTCCAGATCCTCCTTCCGCCCGCCCCCTCGCTCGATCCGGGCGAGGACCTTGTGGAGCCAGGCGGTCCCCTCCCGGCACTGGGTGCACTGGCCGCAGGACTCGTGGTGGAAGAAGCGCGCCACCACCTCCCCCACCTTCACCATGCAGGTCCCCTCGGCCATGACGATGACGCCCCCCGAGCCCCCCATGGAGCCGGC
>CAZRDA010000218.1:0-3607 GCA_964598715.1 uncultured bacterium
CGGTGTCGCTCCACCGGTCCATCGCCCCTCCCCTGTTACTTCTTCTGCCCGAAGAGGTCCACGTAGGACCGGTCCACCATGTCGTCCACCGTCCAGTGCGCCTCCAGCTCCCCCACCTTCTTCTCGTTGTCCAGGAGGAACTGAAAGCCCTCGATGGCGAGCCGCCCATCGTCCGGGAACGACTTGACGTACTCTTTGTACCCCGCTTCGGCGACTTCCCGCGGGTAGCGGAGTTTCTGCATCAGAATCCCGATCCCCAGCTCGGGGTTCCCCTTGACGTCGCGGACGCCCCGCTGGTGGGCCCGGATGTATTTCACGACGGCCTCCCGCTGCCCGTGGAGAACGCTGGCCAGGGCGTAGTACCCCAGGGAGCCCCAATCCGGGATGATCTCGGCCAGGTCCACCAGCATCCGGAAGCCTTCCTTCTCCGCCACCAGCGTCTGGGGGAACCACATGATGGTCGCGTCCACGGCCCCCGACTTCAGGGCGGCGTAGCGGGCAGGCGTGGAGCCGACCTGGAGGATGGCCGCTTCCTTGATCGGCTCCACCCCGAAGCGCCGGAGCGTGTACTGGGTCAGGGTGTCCGACTGCGCCCCGAACTTGCTCACCGCCAGCTTCTTCCCCTTCAGATCCTGCACGCTCTTGATCTCGGGCCGGGCGTAGAGCCTGAAGGGCATGATGTTGGAGATCCCCCAGAAGAACCGGGCATCCTGCTGCGCTTTGCGGAGTTGAAGCACTTCGGTGATGGACCCGAAGGCGATCTGCACCTCCCCCGCCAGGATCGCCTGGCGGTTCTCGGTCCCGCTCCTGAAGACGGGGAGCGCGACCTCGAGTCCCTCCTCCTTGAAGTACCCCTTCTGCTCCGCTGCGAAGATGGGCAGCGCGGAGGGAGAAAGGGAGGTGAGGCCGACCGTGATCCGCTCGGCCGCGACGTCCGTGACCGTGGCGAGGAGCAGCAACAGCGCGGCGGCGCCCCGAAGCAGGCGTCCCATTGCAGGCTCCTTTCTCCGTCCCGCAGGGCGGGGGACGGGGGCTTGCAGCGACAGTGCGCGATGGCAAGTCGGACAGGAGAACAGAGTGGGCGCAGACCCGCGGAGCGGCGCGGCGCACAGGAAATCTGCCCGCACTATGCCGTCCGCCCCCCGCCCTGTCAATCCCCTCGTGTTCCAGCGCGCACGCCGCCTCGACAACGACGCCTCGCAATCCGCGCCCGATGCGCCTCCGCGTCTCCGAGACGCCGAGGAGCCGCTCCCGGGGCGCGCCCGCGGCACCATGCCATCACCCCGCTCCGCGAGCACGGTTCTAAGTGAGCGTCACTCCTGCCAAGAAAAATTTTTCGCACCTTCACATAAAAAAGGCTTGACTCGGTTTCCGCGAGCGAGGTACAAGGGGCGCCGCCGATCACGGCGCAATTCCCGCAAACGCTCTTCTGACAAGGGTTTCCACAGCCTAGGATTCCACACCCCATGCCAGTTATCCACATCATCACACCGAAGCCCGCCGCTCCCCGGCGGTTTGGGCCGCCGGCTTCTGTGGATAACCGTGTGGATACCGCTCCCCGCAAGTGTTCAGGGCACTTCCGTGCCTGCGCGAACTGAAGAGCTGTATTTTTCCGGCCCTCGGGCCGGTGGATGGACTGTGGATTCATCGAAACGTTCCTCGGAGGGAATCACCATGGTGACCGGTGCTCACCTCACCACCGAGCTCTGGCAGGAGGCGCTGTCGGGGATCCGGGAGCGGATCACCGCCCACGCCTACGAGACCTGGTTCAAGCCGCTCACCCTCGGCCCCATCGAGGGGAGCCGGGCGCGGGTCTCGCTGCCCAACTCGTTCTTCAAGGAGTGGTTCGAGGAGCACTACCTGGGCCTCCTCAAGGGGGCCCTCGAAGACCTCCTCTTCACCAAGGTGAACCTGGAACTGGTGATCCCGGAGGGGGAAGCGGGGCCTGCCCCGACCGCGCCACCTCCCCGGGAGGGGGGTGGCCGGCGCAGCAGCCGGCGCCCGTCCGCCCCCCAGGTCTCCCTGAACCCCAAGTACACGTTTAACTCCTTCGTGGTCGGCTCCGGCAACCAGTTCGCCCATGCCGCCTCCTCCGCCGTGGCGGAACAACTCTCGAGGGCGTACAACCCCCTCTTCATCTACGGGGGGGTCGGCCTGGGCAAGACCCACCTGCTACACGCGGTCGGCCACCTCGCGCTCGAGCGGAACCAGGGGATTCGCATCTCCTATGTCTCCTCCGAGAAGTTCACCAACGACCTCATCAACGCGATCCGGTTCGACGCCACGCGCGAGTTCCGGAACCACTACCGCAGCCTGGACCTCCTCATGGTGGACGACATTCAGTTCATCGCCGGGAAGGAGCGGACGCAGGAGGAGTTCTTCCACACCTTCAACGACCTGTACAACGGCCCGAAGCAGATCGTCATCTCCAGCGACAGCATGCCGAAGGAGATCCCGGGGCTGGAGGAGCGCCTCCGCTCCCGGTTCGAGTGGGGCCTCATCGCGGACATCCAGCCGCCCGACCTGGAGACGAAGGCGGCCATCCTCCGGAAGAAGGCGCAGGCGGAGGGTCTGCGGATCCCCGACGAGGTCTCCCTCTTCATCGCCAAGAGCGTAAAGTCCAACGTGCGGGAGTTGGAGGGCTACCTGGTGCGGCTGGTGGCCTTCGCCTCCCTCACCGGCCAGGAGATCTCGCTCACGCTCGCCCAGGACGTGTTAAAAGAGCTGGTGCGGGACGACCGGAGCATCACCATTGACCACATCCAGCGCCTGGTGGCCGACTTCTACCACCTGAAGCTCAAGGAGCTCCTCTCCCGGAACCGGAACAAGGGGGTGGTTCTCCCCAGGCAGATAGCCATGTATTTGAGTCGCGCCCACACCGGTGCCTCCCTGCCGGACATCGGGACGGCCTTCGGCGGCAAGGACCACTCCACCGTGATCCACGCCTGCACCAAGGTGCGGGACCTGCTGGCGCGGGACGAGGCGTTCCGGAAGCAGGTGGCGGAGCTGACGACGCTCTTGACGGGATAGCGTGAAGTGCTAATACAAATGTTGTGACAGAAGGTCCGGGTGGCGCCGGATGCCGCCCCACGGCCCCCGTAGCGGAGGGAGGTCCCAGCGGCCCTTGGCCGATGGGGGGAACCACGGGAGGGTTCCCTCCGGGGGCCGGGGGCCGGGGCGGCGCCGGCGACAGGACCCGGACGTTGTCACTGTGATTCTGTCGTGTGTATTAGTGCAGCGGGGTGAGACCGGGCCGCTCGAGGGTGACCGTGAGGGGGTTGTTGCCGCGCAGGACGCGGAGGGTCATGCCCTCGGTGGACTCGCGGAAGGTGGCGGCGTAGTCGGCCGGGCTGAGGACGTCGCGCCCGTTCACGCTCAGGATCAGATCGCCCGGCTGGAGTCCCGCCCGCTCGGCCGGGCTCCTCCGCTCGACCGCCACGACGCGGATCCCGCCCCGTCGGCCGAGCCCGGCCCGCTCCGCCACCGCGGCGTCGAGACCCCGGATGATCAGGCCGAGGGATTCGGCGGCGAGCCCGTCAGCCGCCTCCTGGGGCATCCGGGCGACCCGAATGGGCATGGTCGGACGATCCCCGTTTCGCAGGATGGT
>CAZRDA010000219.1:0-3607 GCA_964598715.1 uncultured bacterium
CCGACCGGCGTCAGGCGCCTTTCGTCAGGACCAGGTACATGATGAGGGCGGTCCCCGCCGCCACCGCGAGGCCGTAGAGGACCGGCTGCGAGGCGGGGATCCGCTTTCCGGCGACCGCCCGCTTGATCTGGACCGAGACCAGAATGTCCAGGGCCAGCAGGACGGCCACCAGGGCAAGTTTGACCAGCAGCCAGGGGGCGGTGAGGGAAGTGCGGGTCGCATGAAGCAGGGCGAGGCCGGCGATGAGGAGCAGCATGAAGGCGGGTACCTCGACTATCAGATGCAGGCGCCGGCTCAGCCCGGCCACGACCGGGCGAGCGTCGGCCGACCCCGGGGAGGCGAGGCGGGCCAGCAGGAGTACCCGGGCCATGAGACTCCCGACCCAGAAGACGATCCCGGTCAGATGGAGCGTAAGGAGAACAGCGAGGAATGTAGGCATGAGTCCCTCCTTGCGGTCATTAGAATAATCATTCCGCTCGCGCTTCCTGCAGCAGGTATTGCAGTTGATAGAGCCTGGCGTAAATTCCGCCCCGCCGGAGCAAATCCTCGTGCGTCCCCTCCTCATGGATCCGCCCCCGGTGGACCACCAGGATCCGGTCCACGAACCGGACGGTCGAGAGGCGGTGGGCGACGATCAGGGCGGTGCGGCCCTCGAGGAGCGTCCGGAGCGCCTCCTGGATGAGGCGCTCCGTCTCAGTATCCACCGAGGAGGTCGCCTCGTCCAGGATCAAGACCCTGGGGTCGAAGGCAAGCGCCCGGGCGAACGCCAGCAGTTGCCGCTCTCCCTGGGAGAGGGTGGCGCCCCGCTCCTGGACCGGCTCTGCGTAGCCGCCCGGCAGGCGCCCGATGAAACCACCGGCGTGGACCCGCCGGGCGGCCGCTTCCACCGCCTCCGCGCCGATGCGGGGGTCGTAGAGCCCGATGTTGCCGGCGATGTCCCCGGAGAACAGGAAGACATCCTGGAGCACGAGACCAAGATGGCGGCGGAGCGTCTCCCGGTCCCATTCCCGGATGTCAATGCCGTCCATCAGGATCCGCCCCGCGGTCACGTCGTAGAACCGGCAGAGGAGCGAAATCATCGAGGTCTTCCCCGCCCCCGTGGCCCCCACGAGCGCCACCTTCTCCCCGGGGGCAACCCGGAAGGAGACGTCCCGCAGGACCGGCTCCCCGGGCACATACTCGAGCGAGACGTTCTGGAACTCCACCTCCCCCCGGAACGGGGATGATGCCCTCGGCGTCGCAGGGTCCACGAGGGTCGGCCGGGTATCGAGCATCGTCACGATCCGCTCCCCGGAGGCCATGGCGGCCTGGAAGACGTTGTACTTCTCGGCCAGGTCCCGGACCGGCAGGTAGGCCCGCTGCACATAGAGGATAAACGCCACCACCTGGCCGACGGCGACGCCCCCCGCCCCGGCCAGCCAGCCCCCGGCCGCGAAGACGAGTCCGACGCTCAGCGCGCTCAGGATCTCCACCAGCGGGAAGAAGGCGGCATTGTAGCGGACCGACCGGACCAGCAGGTCCCGGTAGCGGGTGTTGATCTCGTGGAACCGATCCAGGGTGCGGAGTTCCTGGCCGAAGGCCTGGACCGTCGCCATCCCGGAGATGTGCTCCTGGAGGTACGCGTTGAGCCGGGCGAGCACTCTCCGGCTTTCCCGGTAGTTCGCCCGGGCGCGGCGCCGGTAGGCCGCCGTCAGGAAGACCAGGGCGGGGGCCATCAGGAAGGTGAGCAGGGCAAGGCGCCAGTCCAGCCACAGGAGGGCGGCGGCGATCCCCACCAGCGTGACGGTGTCCCCCAGGAACGCCACGAGCCCCGTGGAGAAGAGTTCGTTCAGGTTCTCCACGTCGTTGATGACCCGGGTCATGAGGCGCCCCACGGAGTTCTTGTCGAAGAAGGCCACGTCCTGCCGGAGGATATGAGTAAAGAGCGTCTGCCGGAGGTCGTGCATGGCCTGCTGGCCCGTCTGATGGACCGTCAGGGTCTGGACGTAGTTGAAAAGAAACGCGATGAGGACGGTCCCCAGGAAGAGGAACACAAAGCGGTCGAGCGAGGCTAGGTCCCGGTCCACCAGGGCGGCATCCAGCGCCGCGCCAATAAGCATGGGACCGGCCAGTTCCGCCCCCTTCTCGAGGAGCAGGCAGAGGGAGGCCAGCGCCACCCGGAAGCGGTAGGGCCGGAGGAAGGTGAGCATCCGCCGGGCCAGTGCGGCGTCGTAGGCCTTCCCCAGGATCTCGTCCTCGTGCAGGTCGGGGACCGTCACGCCCGCCCCTCCACCGCTTCCGCCTCGCCGCCGAGCGTCTCCAGCTCCCGGCTCAGGGCCTGCTGCTTCACCAGCGCCGCGTACCGCCCCCCCGCGGCGAGCAACTCCCGGTGCGTCCCCCGCTCGAGGATCCGTCCCCCCTGGAGGACCACGATCTGGTCCGCCTCCATCACCGTGGAGACCCGGTGGGAGATGAGCAGGACGGTCCGGCCCCGGAGCGTCACCCTCAGCCCCCGGAGGATCCCCTCTTCCGTCTCCGTGTCCACGCTGGAGAAGGCGTCGTCGAAGATCAACACGGGGGCTTCGGTCACGAGGGCCCTGGCGAGCGCGGTGCGCTGCTTCTGGCCTCCCGAGAGCCGGACGCCCCGCTCGCCCAGGATGGTGTCGAACTGCCGGGTGAACTCCTGGATGGTGGGCAGCAGGTGGGCGACCCGGGCCGCCTCCTCCAGCGCCTCCGGCGGGACCTCCCCCCGCCCGAACAGGATGTTCTCCCGGAGAGTGTCGGAGAAGAGGAAGATGTCCTGGGAGACCAGGGCGATGTTGGCCTTGAGTTCGGTAAGCGGGATGCTGAGGATATCCCGCCCGTCCACGAACAGCGTCCCGGGCGGCGCCTCAAAGAGGCGAGGGAGCAGGTGGACGAGGGTCGTCTTGCCCGCCCCCACCTCCCCCACGATCCCAAGCCACGTCCCCGCCGGGACCCGGAGGGAGATCCCCCGGAGAACCTCGGGTCCGCCGTCGTACCGGAACGAAAGATCACGGAACTCGATCTCCCCCCTCAGACGCGCCGGCACGGCCGGGGCCGGGAGAAGGTAGCCCGGGGCCACCGGCTCCTCCAGGATCTCCACGAGGCGCCGCAGCGCCGCCTTCCCCCGCTGGTAGAGGTTCACCACGTACCCCACAGCCATGAGGGGCCAGGTGAGGCTCAGCAGATAGGCGAAGAAGGCCAGGAAGGCCCCCGGGGTGAGCGCCCCCGTGAGCACCCGCCGCCCTCCCATCCACAGGACCAGGACCGCCGAGAGGCCGGAGAAGAGTGTGAGCATCGGCCACATGAACGCCCAGAGCCGGACGACGGCGAGCGTCCGGTCGGCGTAGGCCCGGCTCTCGACCGCGAAACGACGCGCCTGATTCTTCTCCTGGGCGTAGGCCTGGACGACCCGGATCCCGGCCAGGCTCTCCTGGACGAAGGTGCTGAGGGTCCCGAGTTGCTTCTGGACCTCGCGGTACCCCAGGTGGATCCGGTTCCCGTAGCGGCGGACCAGGAGCGTGATCCCGGGGAGCGCGAGAAGGGCCACGACCGTCAGTTCGGGGTCCAGGACCAGCATGAGGCTCAGGTTCAGCACCACCAGGAG
>CAZRDA010000220.1:0-3603 GCA_964598715.1 uncultured bacterium
CCGCTATGCGCTGTTCACCCACCAACAGCAGAACTCGGCGGGCGTAAATGTCTGGTTCAACCACCGGACCCGCTTCTCGGGTCCGGTCCACACGAATGGGATTTTCAATTTCGCCCTCAACCCCAGCGGGACCTTCACCGGTCTCGTGACCAGCGCCGCCTCAGATGCAAACTTCTACAACGGCGGCTCCCCCGTTGGTCTCAACGACGACCATAACGGCACCGTGGACGTCCCAACCTTCCTGGCGGGGTTCCAGCGCGGCGTGGATGGTATCCCCATGCCCGGGACGACCATCGCGGACCGCCAGGCCGAGATCGCCCTCGGCCGGGCCGAGGGGAGCGGAACCGGCAGCCCTCCAAACGGGGTACACCTGGGCACCTCGGCCGGCTCCATGACGGGCGGGATCTACATCCAGGGCGACGCCACCCTGGCCATGAGTGTTATCGGGAACGACAGGGCCGTCTATACCATCACCCAGGGGGGCACGACGACCACGGTGAGGGCCGACTACTCGTCGAATCAAACCCTGATCAAGTCCGGAGGTGGCCCCTGGACCACCTACAGTGGCCTCCCCAACGGCATGATCTATGCCGAGGGGAACCTCACCAGCCTCTCCGGAACCGTCCAGAAAGACTCCAAGGTGACGGTGGCGGCGAAGAATACCATCACGATCACCAACCACATCACCTACGAGAACTATACCGCGGGGACTCCCCCGAGCGCGGCAGGGGCCACAAACGTCCTGGGGATCCTGGCGTGGCAGGGCAACGTGCTGATCGGGACGGGGACTCCCAACGACATCAACATCCACGCGACCGTCATGACCCCCAACGGTGAGTTCGCGGTGCAGGATTACGCCACGAGGGGCGCTCAGGGAACAGCCACGCTCCTCGGAGGGGTGATCCAGAAAACCTACGGTGCTTTCCATATTTTCAGCGGGGATGGCACGCTCAGCAGCGGCTACGGGAGGAACTTCGTCTATGACACACGGATGGGACAGGGGATGGCTCCGCCGTTCTTTCCGACCAGCGGCAGGCTGGTCGGCACGATCTCGGGCATCGATGCACGGCCGAACTGGCAGCAGACACGCTGACCGGCGCCGGTCGAGCAGAGGGGAGGTTGAGCTAGAACCGCTGGTCCAGGTTGTTCTTGTGCTGATCGTGCTGGCTATTTTCGTCGTCCTGGTCCAGCGGCAGATCAAGCGGCCGCTCCCCTTTCTTTCATCCCCCCGGAGCGCCGCGGAGGTTCCGGTGGAGATGCCGGCTCCCCCGCCGGTTCTCTCCACGGAAGGGGCAGCAGAGCCGCGCAGCCGCGCGGTTTCAGACGAAGAAGTCCGACGGCAGATGCCTCCCGACGCCATCATGGTCGAGTAGCCCTGCTCCGCCCGGCGCCGCGCCGGGCGGGTCCGGAGGCAGAGCATGGCGGGGAGGGACCCACGCTCGCCCACACGCTGTGGTGACCCGGGTCCCTCCCCGATCCATCCCATCCCCGCTGCGGCCTTGAGGAGCGCTCGTCGCCTTGCCCCCGCCTCCCCGCCACCTCCGGCATCGCCGCCGCGACCGCCCTCATTGCGCTCAGCAGCGCTGGACAAGCCCGTACCGACCTTGGGGCATTTTTGCCCGTGGGCGGTGAGAAATACCGATCTTCCCTGGGCGTCTGGGTCCACACCCGATCTCTAGCGGCGCGTATAGCTCCCTGAATCCAGAGGCGATTCTGGACCGCCCCTTCGCCGGAGGCCTCTTCCTGGCATATCAGTTGCTCCCTCAGGGGTCCGGCCGAAGCGGAGACCCCTTCCCGACAAAGGCAAACCCGTCGCGAGGCGGGGACGCAAAGCCACGGGTGAGGCCACGGGCCTGACAGCCGGGCTACCGAAGGAAGGGAGAGAGAAGGCTCCCCGGGAACATGGGGGTCTCCCGTAAGAAGGGGGGATGCTCGTGGTGCCTGGAGGCAGGCCTTGTCGGTGTCGCACCCACCGTTGGGACTCCCCCTGGGGCGGGGTCCGGCAATCACATCCCTTCGAAAGCGTATCCCGCATGGGGCTGCTCAACGGGCCCTCTCCTGCACGAGGCTTCCCAAGGCCATTCCTCTCTCTCCCCGGAACCCCCCGCTGTGCCGCATGCGGTGCGGGGAGTCCGGCGGGACGCCGGAGGGGGGGGCGGGTGCTCCGGGCCTTTGAGGGTGAGGCAATCATGTAGGGTGGCGAAGACAACGGGAAGCATGTACCGGAGGCGCTGATCTCTGGACGAACACCTGGTCGCCGCTGTCCAGAGGGAGCCAATGGCGAAACCGGCCGGTAACCAATGTGGTTCCCGGCCGGTTTTTTTGAAAGGATCGCATGGTGACCGCAGCATTGGGGTCCGGCACGCTCGAAACCAGACGCTGGTCTGCCACCTCGGGTGGCCGGCGTCGGTATCCCGGCGGGAAAAAGGAGAGCGTATTGCGTTCTGCGAAGGGTATGACCCTGCCGGAGGTTCTCGTCGCCCTGGCCTTCATCGCGGTGTTCTCCGCGGGCATGGCGACGCTGGCGGTGTCGCTGGTGAGGGGTAGTGCGAAAGCCAAGGCCATGGACACCGCAGTGTTCCTCGCCCACGACCGTCTCGAGGCGATCCGGAATACGCCCTATGCGAACATCACTGCCGCGAATTTTCCGGCGGAGGCCTATGGAACCATCGCCGTCGGGAGCCCGCCGGTGGCGTTCCCGGACCATCAGCGATCGGTCACGATCCAGGACGACACCCCCAATGCGGGGGTCAAGCGCGTCGTGGTCACGGTCTCCTGGCGGGACGGGAGCGTCAGCGGAGAGGTGCTGGTGGGACAATGAAACCACATGTGGGGCCGGGCATCCTCCCGGCAGGACGGTCCACTCGCACCGGGGCGACCGTGCTTGAGGTCCTGGTCGCCCTGGGCATCACCGGCATCGTCTCCGCGGGCCTGTACGCCTTCTTCTCGACGACCTCCCAGACCTACACTGACCAAGCGGTGGTGGCCCGCCTGCGCCAGAATGCGACGACCGCCATGGGGATGATCACCAAGGATCTCCGCGTGGCCGGGACGATCTCGTCCACGCCGTGCGCCCTGGAATCTCTGGTGAGCGCGACAAACGCTCCCCCGGGGAGGATCGAGATCCGCCTCGTGCTGGACGATCCCGCCGTGCGGGCCGAAGTGCCTCCGCCGCCGCCGGCCGGTCAATCCCAGAGCACTGCGGTCCTGCGGGTCGTCTCCACCGCGGGGTTCCAGGACCAGGACATCGCCTTCATCACCGATGGGACGCAGTGTTCGCAGTTCACCGTCACCCAGGTCATCGGCGGGGCCAATCCCGGGCTCCAGCACAACCCGGCGGCGGACCTCAACTCGCCGGGCGGCTTCGGCTACCTGTATCCGGCCAGGAGCAGCATGGTGTATCGGGTGGCGACGAACCAGCGGATCATCTACACCATTGACGCAACCACCCCCGGGGAGTCCTGGTTGACGCGGGATACAGGAGCCGGGCCCGTCCGACTCGTGCCCGACATCGAGAGTCTGCGTTTCTCCTATGAGATCAACACCGGCGCGGTCGTCAGCGATCCAACGACGATCACGACCGCTGCCCAAGCCGCCGGGGTC
>CAZRDA010000221.1:0-3602 GCA_964598715.1 uncultured bacterium
CCCCTAGGCCGCCTTGGGCTTGCGCCCCGGCCGGCGCCCGCGGCGGCGCCGGCGGCGGCGCCTCTGCCCGCCGCCCTTGGCCGGGACCACGGCGTAGCCCATCTTCGCCAGTGCCCGGTTCAGCGCGCCCACCAGCCGCTTCTCCTGCTTTGCCAGCCGCTTGCGCTCGCCCAGGACCGTATCCACCGACCGCACCAAGTCCACAAGACGCTTCGCCATTCCTGCTCCTCCGCTGGAGCGTGGTCACGCATCTGGGCCCGCCCCACAGATGCGCCAGCCACGCCGGTGGCGCTCAGTTCACCTTCACCGCGGACGAAAGCACACGCATCGGAAAAAGCCGTGGCGGGAAGCGTGCCCACGGTAGAAGAATTCCCCGCGACCGTCAACGGGAAAATCCCGTCGCGGCTCGCGACGCGCAATTGCGGGCTACGCGATGGTCCAGCCGCCGTCAATCACGAAGGTCTGGCCGGTCACGTAGTCGGAGGCGGGGGAGGCGAGGTACAGGGCGAGAGGGCCGATGTCCTGGGGAGTGCCGGGCCGCCCCCACGGGATCTGGGCCAGGATGCGCTGGAGGCGCGCCGGGTCCGCCTCCAGGTAGGCCCGGTTGATGTCGGTGCGCACGAAGCCGGGCGCGATAGCGTTCACGTTGATCCTGTGGGGCGCCCACTCCAGGGCGAGCGACCGGGTGAGTTGCGCCACGGCCGCCTTGGTGGCGGAGTAGAAGGCCCGCTCCGGCAGCCCGATGAGGGCGCCGACGGAGGAAAGATTGATGATCTTCCCGCGGCGGCGGGCCGCCATCGGCCGGCTGGCCGCCACGGCGCAGAAGAAGACCCCCTTGACGTTGATCGCCGTCTCGCGGTCCAGGTCGGCCTCGGTCATCTCCTGAGCGAGCTTGCGGGTCAGGACGGCCGCGTTATTGACCAGGATATCCAGGCGTCCCCACTCCCCGAGAGCGCGCGCCACGGCCGCCTCCGCCTCCGCCTGGCGGGAGACGTCCGCGGCGAACGGTTGCGCGGCGACCCCCCGGGCCGCGAGCGCCGATGCCGCCTCCTCCCCTTTCGCCTTCCGCCGGTTCACCAGGAGGAGGCGGGCGCCGGCCTCGCCGAGGGACTCGGCGATCCCCAGGCCGATCCCCTGGCTCCCGCCCGTCACCAGGGCCACCTGCCCTTCGAGGGAGAACGGGGAAGGGGCGCCCGTCACCGGAGGCCCCGGGGAAAGCCGGCATTCACGAGGAGGAGCGCTCCAAGGCGAGGAAGACCTGCGGGACTCCGAGACCGATGGGCCCCGTCCCCGCGGCTAGTGTGACTCCAACGAAGTGTAGATCGTGCTCATGCGACGGCTCCCGTGCCGGGCCAAATGACGAGCATCACGAGGCCCGAGGGAGGAGGCGGCCGGAGGCGTACGCCCTGGTACGTTGAGGACCGCCGCGGGCACCACCCGCAGGGTGGTCGGAGAACGACGTGAGGCGACGTCAGCTCGCCCGGCACTAGAAGTGCCGGGCGAGCTTGAAAAGGCTGCCGATCTTGTCGTTGGTTTCCCGGAGGCGGTCGCTCAGGGATCGGCAGAGGGCCCGGAGGATCTTGGCGGCCAGCTCGGGACGCTCGTGCAAGAGGGTGCCGAAGGCGGCCTTGCTGATGATCAGGAGCGTGGCGTCCCCGTCCGTCACCGCGGTGGCGGAGCGGGGGAAGTCATCAATGAGCGCCATCTCGCCGCAGGTGCTCCCCGGCGACAGGACGGCCAGGACCTCCTCCCCGGTCCCCGGGACGACCCGGATGACGCGAACTTCCCCGCTCAGGATGACGTAGAGGGCGTCGCCGGGCGCGCCTTCCTGGAACAGGACGGTCCCCGCCGGGACCTGGAGGCGCTCGCCGATCTCGGCCAGCATGCGCCGCTCCGCCGACGTCAGGTTCTGGAAGAGGGCCAGCCCATCCAGGGGTGTCGCCATCATCTCCTCCGGGTCGCGCTCACGACAGGGGGAGGCCCTCGGCGGGAAAGGCATCCCGGATCCAGGTGATGCGCGCGGGCCCCGCCGTCAGATCCACCGCAACCACATCGAAGCGGCAGGGCGCTCCGCGCAGGCCGGAGGTGCTCAGGAACGCCTCGGCCACACGGGCGATCTGCCGTTGCTTGGCCGCCCGGACCGCCCCTTCCGGGGGGCCGAACGTGGCGGTCCGGCGAGTCTTCACCTCCACGAAAACCACGACCGGCCCCTCCTGCGCCACCAGGTCAATCTCGCCCCGGATCGCCCGGAACCTGGTGGCCAGCACGGTGAGTCCCCGCCCCTCCAGGAAAGCCCGGGCGGCTGCCTCCCCTGCCGCTCCCGTCACCTGCCGGTGCGCCATCCCCTACCCGCCCAGGGGAAGCCGCCCCTGACCTCCCGGCAGGTGTTCGCGGATCCCGGCGAAGGTCCGGCGGTGGACGGGACAGATGCCGAAGGCGGCCACCGCCGCCCGGTGGGCCGCCGTCCCGTATCCCTTGTGCCGGGCGAACCCGTACCGCGGATGGGCCGTATCCAGCGCTGCCATCACCCTGTCCCGGTGAACCTTCGCCACGATGGAGGCGGCGCCGATGACCGGGATGAGGGCGTCCCCGCGGACGATGGACCGGGAGGGGAGGGGCAGCGGGGGAACAAGCGCACCGTCCACGAGGACCACATCCGGGGGACAGGGGAGCGCGCTCACCGCGACCGCCATCGCCCGGAACGTGGCCTGGAGGATATTGCAGGCATCAATCTCCTCGGGCTCGACCACGCCCAGCCCGATCCCGGCTGCTTCCGCTTCGATCGCCGCCAGCGCGATCCAGCGCGCCTCCGCGCTCAGCACCTTGGAGTCTGCGGCGGCCGTCAGGTTCCAGTCCAGCGCGATGAGGACGGCGGCGGCGACCACGGGGCCGGCGAGCGCGCCGCGGCCGGCCTCGTCCACCCCGGCGATGGTGCGCGCCCCGGTCCGCCGCAGGGCCGCCCGCAGCCGCACCCAGGGGCCGGAAGCCTCAGCGGGCGGCGGGCGTCCGGGCATAATCCTTCAGCCGGATCCGGGGGGGGAGGACGCTCCCTCCCGAGAGGACGATCCGGATTCCCTCTTCCACGGTCAGATCGGGGAAGATCACGTCGCGTCGGGGGAGGAGGACCGTCTCCCCCAGGTAGAGGTGGTTGGTGGGGACGAACACCGCCACCAGGTCCGTCTCCTCACCCGGGGCGGTCTCCACCGTGCTCTGGTCCGTGAGGAAGCCGAAGGCGTAGGTCCCCGACCGCGGGTACTCCACGATGACGAAGCGCTTGAAGGCACCCCCCTTCTCAGGGTTGAGCGCGTCCATCAGCGACTTCAAGGCGGCGTAAACGGTCTTGGCGATCGGGATCTGGAGGAAGAGCAATTCGGTCCAGGAGAAGAGGCGCCGGCCCACCACGTTTCTGGCCACCGCCCCCACCAGGAAGATCAGCAGAATGGTGGCGAGGAAGCCCAGCCCCGGCACCCGGTAGCCCAGCAGGTTGGTAAACACCGGGGCGAGCAGCCCGTCCACCGCGTCGAAGAACCACCAGAGGGCGAAGACGGTGAGGACGACCGGGATGGAGACCAGGAGGCCGGTGATGAAGATGCCCTTGAAGC